>CAYHJH010000261.1:0-2756 GCA_964356605.1 uncultured Anaerolineaceae bacterium | reverse complement strand
ATCAGGGATCGCTGAATTGCTGACTGAAGAAGGCGACCGCTCGGTCGATCAACAGGATTCCGCCGAAACCGATAAAGGTGTGGGGCTCACTGGGGTAGGTAAAGCACTCCACGGTTTTCCCCAAGTCTGTTAGCCGGAAACACAGGTCGTCGGACCACTCCGGTGGAACGAGCTCGTCGGCCGCGCCGTGATGGATGCTGACGGCGGCCTGAATTCGATCTAGATAGTAGATCGGCGAGATCCGAACGAGGTCGTCGGCAGGGGTATTGAGTTCCTCGAATCCTCGCTCTCCATCAGACCACTCGTAGATACTCTCAAAATTCAACCTTTCGTCCGCGCTCATCGAGCCGTACAGGACTGCCGCCTCCACGGGGGAGCTGGTGGTCAAGACCCGCAGCGCAATCCCGCCTCCCATGCTGTGGCCAAAGAGGCCGATGTCGGTGGCGTCGGCCTGCTCCAGAGGCCCCGGCTCGCCAGCCTGGCCTTGAACCAGGGCAATCAGGTTGAGTACATCGACGGCGTATCCAACCCGAAAGAGATTGGGGCCGGGGTCTGACGGGGGGTAGTTTCGGTAGTTGGGATGCAGGACCAAGAGCCCCTGGGCCGCCAATGCATCGGCATATTGAGTGGTGTATGTCAAGGTCTCATATTCGTCTGGATCCACGTAGCCGTGCAGGACGAGCACGACTGGGAATGGCCCCTCGCGATTAGGGACATTCATGAAGCCATGGATAGCCAACCCGTCGCTTGGATAGTGGAACGAATAGCGGCTGAAGCGCGCGGAGACGCGTTGCTCGGGCCCGAATTCGATCCGCCCCTCGCCGTAGCTGCGGCCGATCAGGTCTTCGATGGTCAACCCTGCGTAGGGATCGGGAGTTGCTGTCGGACTTGGGAGGCTTGGCGCGGAGCGAGTCGAGGCGATCGTCGGAAGCGGGGTGGCGGGGAGCAGAGTTGAAAAAGGTGTCGGCGCGGCGGCGACATTGCGACAGGCACCGAGCACGGCTGCAATGGACAACGTGATCACTTGGTTGCGCATAGCCATGATGGAGCGATGTCTTGCCAAGGAACTTGACACCAGGCGGCCTCGCCCGCTGGCGTGAATGACGAGTGGAGCCCTGGCTAGCAGGTCGGGGAGGATAGTGGGCGTCACCCAAACGGGCTGTCAGCGTTCGGCTGGCCTTCAAACACGCGCACGCCAACGACTTCAGCCTTGGCGGTCTGCACACCATCGACAAAGGCCTGACAGGTGAGGCGAGTCTTCCTGTCCTGCATCTCGATGACCTGGGCGCGCAGTGTGATTGGACGGTCGTTCGGGGTCGGCATGAGATAGTCAATCGAGATGTGGGCGGTGGCGTAGCGGTAGTGAGGACGGGAATCTAAATCTCGGCCTTCGGCGCGGTAGGCCGCGGCCATGGCAGTCCCCATACAGTGGCAATCCATCAGCGTGGCCAGGATGCCTCCGTTCATCAGGCCTTTCCAGCCCTGGTAACGCGGCTGGGAGCTCCATTCGCACACGGAATCATCGCCGTCCCAAGCGCTGTGGATCTGAAGGCCCTCGGAATTCTCCCATCCGCAGCCGAAGCAAACATTGCCGGGCATGTGGCCTTGAAAGTATCTGCGCTCCATTATTCCCTTATTCCCTCGAGCGAGGGCACTATACCATGTCCTCAAATCGCGAGGTTTCGTCTGCCCGCGTGCAGCCCAGCGCGATACCCCAGAGTACAATTTCCGGACTCTCACAGCACTCCCCTCCGACACCCGTTGCAGCTCTACAACAGCCTCACCCGCGCGTTAGCCACCTTCGAACCACAGGGCGAGCCGATCGGCATTTACGTTTGCGGCATCACTCCATACGACACGACTCACCTGGGCCACGCCTTCACCTACACAATGGCCGATATCTTGATCCGGTATCTCGAGCTCCAGGGGCGAAGAGTCCGTTGCGTGCAGAACGTGACCGATGTCGATGACGATCTCTTGAAAGAGGCGGCGAAGCGGGGGGAAGACTGGCGGCGGATGGGAGACCGTTGGACCGCCCATTACATCGAAGACATGGCCGCCTTGAACGTCCGCCCGCCGGACCTGCTGCCTCGGGCGACCGATGTCATCCCCGAAATCATCGAGTCCGTCGAGAGGCTGGTCGACGCCGAGTTGGCATACGTCTCAAACGGCGGAGTGTACTTCGACCTCGCGGCCTGGCCAGATTATGGCCGGTTGTCGAAGCTTTCGCGACCGGAGATGCTCCTGATCGCCAATGAGCGCGGCAACCACCCGGAGGACCCGAACAAGCGCCAGCCGTTGGATTTCGTGCTCTGGCAGCCTCGGACCCCAGGGGAGCCATCCTGGGACAGCCCCTGGGGGCCCGGTCGCCCGGGGTGGCACATCGAGTGTTCGACCATGTCCACTCACTTTATTGGCCACACCCTCGACCTACACGCCGGCGGCGGGGACCTGATCTTTCCCCACCACGAGAGCGAGATCGCCCAAATCGAGCCCTTGACCGGGCAGCCATTCGCCAGGCACTGGATGCATGTCGCCATGGTCCAGCATCGCGGGGCCAAAATGAGTAAGTCGTTGGGGAACCTGGTGCTGCTGCGCGATCTGCTGGGCCGCTGGGCGCCGGACGAGATTCGGCTGTATCTCGCCGGCCATCATTACCGGACCGCCTGGAGTCACGACGAAAGCGCTTTGGACATCGCCTCTCGGCAAGCCGAAGTGCTGGCGCAGGCCGCGGCCGCCGCAACCGGTACAGGCGC
>CAYHJH010000260.1:0-2772 GCA_964356605.1 uncultured Anaerolineaceae bacterium | reverse complement strand
TAGCAGTCCAAGTCTAACAAAAAGACATGGGGGTTGTCAAGGAAGACTGGCTAACCGTCGGCGCAGAGTGCGCGGCCTTCCAAGACGATGGCCGCGACCACTGAATCGGTGCCAAATCCGGACTCCAGCTGGCGGAAAACGCCCTCGGCTTCCTCACACTTCTTGTTGAATGCCAGCACCGAACCGTAAGTGTAGTAATACTCCAGAGTCGTGCCTTTCAGATCGAGGCCGTTTACTCCGGCTGCCCGGAGCTTCTCAGCCTCGTCGTCGCAATCTAGGATCGCCAAAGTGTCACAAAGCAAAACTGCATGGGCCTGATCGTTGCAGTCATCCACCGCACAGCGGAGGGTGGCTTCGGCGTTCTCATAGTTGCGGGCCTTGAAGTAGATCACGCCCAGAAAGCCCAACAATTCGGGGTTGCCGGGGTCAATCAGGACCGCCTGTTCCAGATTGCGGGCCGCGATGAAAAACTCTCCATCCTGCAGGTAGGTCCGGCCAATCGCCAGATAGGGGACCGGATCCTGGATCCCGAGTTGCTGATTGATCTGCACCGCTTTCTCGAAGTATTTCAGCGCCTGATCTGAATCGCCAAGTCGGCGGTAGTTGGCCCCGATGCGCAAATAAAGGAAGGTCAGATTCGGGGCAATCTTAGCCGCCTGCTCGTAGGCTTGGATCGCCCCGGCGTAGTCGCCGTGGCTCTCGAGCACCGTTCCGTAAACCCGCTGGACGTCCAGGCTGTTCGGATCGCGGGCCAACGCCTCTTCGATCTTGTCAAGCCCCTCCGCGTAGCGCTGCTGGTCCACAAGGACTTCTGCTTCATAGGCGAGCGCCAGGGCGCTATCGGGTTCGAGGAGTAGCGCCTGCTTGGCCGAGGTCTCCGCAATTCTGAAATACTCCTCCCGGGTCGCGGTGGCCGGCTCGGCCCCGGCCAACCAGTCATACACCAGCGCTCGAACGGCCCACGCCAGGTCATTTTCTTCGTCCACGGCGACGGCCCGATCCACCGAGGCCCGGGCCTGCTCCAGGCGGTCGTTGCGTTCCGCCTCCGTCGCCATCAACGCGCTGGAATAGGTCTGAATTCTGGCCAGTTTCGCCCAGAGTTTCCCGTTGTCAGGCTCCAGACGAGTAGCCTGTTGATAGGCCTTGATCGCCTTTTCTAGGTTCCCGGCCGAGAACTGGGCCTCCCCCTCCTCTTGGTAGGAAAAAGCGGTTTGCGTGGGAGTTGCAGTCGGGAGGAAAAGTGGTTTTACCCTCTTAGCCTCCACCAGGCGGGTCAGCAGGATCCCGCCGCCAATCAGTGCCAGCAGGACCGCCACCCGCCACGGGCGGGAACGACGTTCTGCGCCGCCGAAGGGCATGCGGTCGCCTCTAAGTTGCATGGATTGCGTCCTGAGCTAAGCCTCGGTCTCTGGAGTGGGTTCGATCTGACCGCACAGGATCAGGATCTCTTGGGCATTTCCGGCAGCTAGATCGCTCTCCGGAACGCCCGTGACCAAGGCTTCGGCGATGTCAATCGCCAGATCGCACCGGGCCTGCTTCGCCAACGCCAGGCCGTACATCGAGTAGAAATCGACGACCAGTGCATCCCCCGGATCGAGTAGTAGGCCTTGAACCTGCACGCCATCCTGGTACGGTCCGCCCTGGATCGCAAGGAACAACGAGGCGATGGCCGCTTCGTAGTCGCCATTCTTGTAGTACATCCGTCCGAGATCCCCATGCAGCCGAGGGTTGGACGGATCGAGCTCGACTGCGGTCGATGCGTATTGGCTGGCCTTGCCAAACTCCCCGTCCTTGGCATAGGCCTGAGCGATCAGTCTCAAGGGGACGACGTCGTTCGGGGCCAGTGTGTTGGCTCGGTTGTAACTGTCGATCGCCAGGCGGGTTTCCTCGAGATTGAAATACATGTTCCCAATGGCGATGTGGATCAGAGCCAGATTGGGGTTGATTCGCAAGGCGTTTTGATACGCGTCGAAGGCCAGGTCGTAGTTCCCGGTCCGTTCCCATACATAGCCCAGGGCCCGCTGCGCCTCCATCAGATTCGGGTCCATCTGCACCGCCAACTCCGCCTGCTCACGCGCCTGCTGGAAGGCAGTGACATCTTCGTCGATGATGACCTCGGCGTAGTAGGCACGAATCAATGCTGAATTGGGATCCAGTTCCACCGCCTTTTCGACTTTGGCCAGCGCATCCAAGATGGTCGCGGAGTCCGGATCGGCTTGTGCCTGGAAGTCGAGCGCCCATCCCAGGACAGCATTGGCCATGGCCGAATTGGGATCGAGCAGGAGGGCATTGCTGGCATTGGTTACTGCTTCGCCGTATTTGCCAGCAAAGACCTGGACTCGGGCTAGCTCGGTGTAGTAGTCCGCTTCCTGTGGACTGACGGCGATGGCCTCTTGGTAGGCCTGTTCGGCCTGTTCCAGCTTGCCGGCACCGAAGAAGCTCTCCGCTTCTAGAATGAAGGAAGCCGGGCTACGGGTGGGAACCGCGGTGGGCACAAAGAGCGGTTGGGTGCGAGGCACAATGAAACGCTGGACATACAGGACCCCACCGATCAGGGCCACAAGCGCCACCACCCGCCAAGGGTTCGAGCGGCGGCGCCGCGCGCGCGTGTTCCACTTGCTCCCGCTAAGGTACATGAAGGGAGAGCCATCTTACCATCCCGATTTTTTCAGCGTCAAGCAGCCATTCTCCAGCAGAATCGGAACCGAAGAAACGCCACAGGTATAATGCCGCCCGTGCTGCCCCCCGACTCTGGCTCCGCCGTGGCGGGTC
>CAYHJH010000259.1:0-2774 GCA_964356605.1 uncultured Anaerolineaceae bacterium | reverse complement strand
TCGCGCCCTCGAAGGCAATCACTTCTGCTGTTGGCTCGGCAGGCGGCGAGGTTGGTTCTACTGCGGGCGGTACCGCGGTTGGTGCCGCCGTTGGCGTGGCGCAGGCGCCCAGTACAAGGCCGAGCAGGGCGACCAGGCCCAAGATAACTACTTTTCTATTTCGAAACACGTATTCTCCTCCTGAAGTTTGTTGTTGGTCAACTACGCGGTTAAGACAACATCATTTGCTGATTCTTGCCTTCCACCTCCGTTCCAACGCCCGCACAACGCGAGGCTAGCGACACACACTCCCCCTGCCTAGCTAGGGTGCGACAGGGTTTGTTTTTGAGAGAAGACGAACTGGGTGAAGGGATCTCCAGATATCCGGTCATTCTATCGCCTGACGCAGAGACCGTCAACCAGAACTTGCCCGGCTTGCCCTAAGGAGGAAGCTGGCCGATCGGGCTGAACAGCCTACCCTTCTGATGTGGTATTACTATACGAATTCCCACCACCCATCGAGGCAGCGCTCCCCTCCCCCAGGCCGTGAGTCCGACTCAACCTTCCCTCCGATCTAACAACAACCAGCCTCTCTTAGAGATCACGGGTCTCCGAACCTACTTCTACACCAACGAGGGTGTGGTCAAGGCCGTAGACGGCGTGGATCTCACCGTTCAGCCCGGAGAAATTTTCGGCCTGGTGGGGGAATCCGGCTGCGGAAAGACGGTGACTGGCCTCTCCATCTTGCGGCTCATCGAGGCCCCCGGGCAAATCGTGGAGGGTGAGGTCCGCTTTGACGGCAAGGAGCTGCTCGGCCTGCTGGAAAAGGACATGTCAAATCTGCGCGGCAAGAACATCTCCATGATCTTTCAGCAGCCGCGCTCGAGCCTCAACCCGGTGTTCACGATTGGCTCTCAAGTGGCAGAGGTGTTTCAAATCCACGAAGGGATGAAGCGGCGGGAAGCCTGGCAACAGGCGGTGGAGCTGCTACGAGTGGTGGGCATCCCGGATCCCCGGCAGCGCGCCAAGTCGTACCCGCACGAGCTCTCCGGAGGGCAGGCCCAGCGGGTGATGATCGCCATGGCATTGGCGTTGAACCCGCAGCTGCTCATCGCCGATGAGCCGACCACCGCGCTGGACGTCACCATCCAGGCGCAGATCCTGGACTTGATGCGCGCGATGAGCCAGCGCAGCGAGACCGCGGTGATTCTGATCACCCACGACCTGGGCGTGATCGCTGAGATGGCCGCCCAAGTCGCAGTGATGTACGCCGGGCATATTGTCGAGCGGGCGGACGTGGAGTCCCTGTTCGATCGCCCGCTCCATCCGTACACGCAGGGGCTGATCGCCTCGCTGCCAGCCCCGGGGGAGAAAAAAGAGCGCCTGGAGGCGATACCCGGAAGCGTTCCCAACCTGCTGGACATGCCGCCTGGCTGTCGGTTCGCGCCCCGCTGCAAGGCCCGGGTCGAATATGACCTGGGGATCTGCACAGAGCGAGAGCCGGACTTGGTGGAGGTGGAGAGCGGTCATTCGGTCCGCTGCTTCCTCTACCAGAGCGTTGGCGAACATCACGCGCCGTTAGCGCAGGCAGCGAAACAGCCATGAATGCGGCTCCGGTTCCGGCCAACGGCCGCGAGGACCTGGTGGTCGTCGAGAAACTGGTGAAGTATTTCCCGGTCCGCGCCGGGATCTTGCAGAGGATCGCGGGCTGGGTGCAGGCCGTGGACGATGTCAGTTTCACAATCAGAGAAGGCGAGACCCTCGGCCTGGTGGGCGAATCCGGCTGCGGCAAGACGACCGTGGGGCGAGCCATCCTCCGGCTGATTGAACCGACCTCCGGCACGGTGCGATTCGATGGCACCGAGGTCACCACATTGCCACAGGGCGAGCTCAAGCCCCTGCGCCGCTCCATGCAGATTATTTTTCAAGACCCGTACTCTTCGCTCGACCCCCGGAAGACCATCGGCGAATCCGTCGCTGAAGGCCTGAAGATCCACGGAATTGGGTCCTCCCGGGAACAGCACGAACGGGTCCTCGAGCTGCTGCAGCGAGTTGGCCTGGAGGACTACCACTCCAAGCGCTACCCGCACGAGTTCTCCGGCGGTCAGCGCCAGCGAATCGGGATCGCCCGCGCTCTGGCACTCAACCCCAGATTCATCGTTGCTGATGAGCCGGTGTCGGCTTTGGATGTGTCGATCCAAGCCCAGGTGCTGAATCTGCTGCGGGACTTGCAGCAGGATATGGGGCTGACTTACCTGTTCATCGCTCACAACATGGGCGTGGTGGAGCACATTTCCGACCGTGTGGCGGTGATGTACCTGGGCAAGATCGTGGAAGTCGCGCCGACCCGAGAGCTGTTCAGCAACCCACTGCACCCTTACACCCAGGCCTTGCTCTCCGCGATTCCCGTCCCGAATCCCCGCCACAAAAAGGAACGCGTCATCCTGACCGGCGACGTGCCGAGCCCCCTCAACCCTCCCAGCGGCTGCCGCTTTCATCCCCGCTGCCCCCAGATGATGAATGACATCTGTCCGCTGCGGCAGCCCACGCTGATCGAGCACAGCCCCGGCCACTGGGCGTCGTGCTGGCTGTACGAGCAACACTGATCCTGTCAGTTGAGGCTGAGCCAGATCGCCAGCGCCACACCTGCCCCGACTGCTGAAGCCAGCAGGTTGACCTGATCGTTGCCGAGCCACCGCCAGCCGCGACGCCCAAAAGCACACCGATTCCGATCTGAAGGGGGTTCAACGGCCAGCCACAGAAAGCAGATGCAGCGCTGCTCCTCCCAGCAGCGT
>CAYHJH010000258.1:0-2776 GCA_964356605.1 uncultured Anaerolineaceae bacterium | reverse complement strand
CGCGATTTGACTTTTCGCCCCCTCGAGTCTAGAGTCGCAGTTGTGGCTATGCGAAGGAGCCGGGCGTAGCGATGTCCAATGCTCGGGAACAGCTTCCGCTATTTTCCCGGTCCCAGCGTACTACTCGATCCAACCGAGGCCGGGGAGCCGGCCCGGTTCGGCCGGATTCGAGCCTGAGCGCAGCTATCCAGGCTTGGGGAGAAGAACTGGAAGCCACTGGCCGCTCGATCCATACCGTGAAGGCCTTCACCGGCGACCTGCGGCTGCTGGTTCGATTCATGGGGGCCGGACACCCCATCAACGCGATCGGCACCCACGACCTGCGCAAATTCCTGGACTGGATTCTCAACCGTCGGGGCGTCCCATGCAGCCCCAAGACCTATTCTCGGCGGGTAACGTCCGTCAAGGCGTTCTTTCGCTGGCTCAAGGCAGCCGGCGTGTTGATCGAAGACCCAGCCGCGGCCGTGCCGCAGCAGACCGTTCTCAGCCCGATTCCCGTCGTGCTAACTCAGGATGAGGTCCTGGCAGTATTGAAGACTGTTGAAAAGATGCGGCGCAAAGACCCACCGGATGCGCGGCCCTATACCCTGGTCAGCTTGCTGCTCAGCACCGGTGTAAAAAAGGGTGAATGCCTCGGCATTCACCGCAAACACATTGACCTCCGCGCCGCCGACGGGCCGATCTTGTGGATTCGCTACGGGGATGTACGCAAACGTTATCGCGAGCGCAAGTTGCCATTGGATGCGGCGTGGATTCCAGCTTACCGCGAGTATCTGGACCAGTATGCGCCCAGCGAGCGCCTGTTTGCTTATTCCCCGCGCCGATTGGAATATCTGTTGGAGGAGATTGGGGCGGCGGCCGGGTTGAAGAAGAAACACCTCTCCTTTAACATGTGTCGGTGGACCGCTGCACTCACCGACTACAAGGCCGGCATGGACAAAGACCATCTGCGCCAGAAACTCGGCATCTCCAAGATCCAATGGCGCGAGATCGGCCTGAAACTCGACCGACTGGCCGCCTGAGCCCTACATCTTCTTAACCACGATATCGCCGATCACGTTGGCTGCCGCGTCGCCTCGATCTGCGGCGTTCGACACGTGCCGGTAGACCTCTCGAAGCTTGAGCATCTGGACGATGTGATCGACATCCCTGGGCATGTGAAACAGGTCCGAGATGGCTTCTCGGTAGACCGTCTCCATACGATTCTCAAGCGCCTTGGCCCGCACGGCGTGATCGTTGGCGACGCCAGGATGGTCTTCCAGCCGCATGACCCCCACGTGGATCTCTCGAGCCGCTTCGCTTAGTAGCGAGACCATACGCTCCAAGAACGGCGTGGGCTCGATCTCGAGCATTTCCATTTCCTCTAGGGTCGTGTTGGCGTAATCCAACACGTCATCGATGGTAAGGGAGAGGGAGAAGATGTCTTCCCGGTCGATCGGAGTGATAAAGGTGCGATTCAACTCATCGATCAGGATACGCCGAACCTCGTCGGCTTGTTTCTCGGTCTCGGTGAGCTTGCGAGCCAGGGACTCGTCCGGATTCTTGACATATTGAAGCAAGATCTGCAGGCCTTCCGAGGTGTGCTCAGCCTGCTTCGTCAGCAGCTCGATGAAACGGTTGGGTTTCTTGCGTCTAGAGAAGAGTCCCATTTTGCGAGAGCCTCAGTCTCAACACTCCAGGTCCGCCGCCAGCCGGCTGACCGTCGGCAATTATAGCGTTCGCACGCGAGCTGACCAGCAGGGGTGACGGCTCGACCCCTCGACAAGCTCAGGGCTCCGCGGCTCTTCGAGGTCCGTGCATGCTGAGCTTGTAGAAGCAAGCTCGCCGAAGTCGGCTTGACACCCCGAGAGCTTGCTCGGACAATTCGGTCGTGAACGATCTCCATCGATCTGGTTTCATTGCCCTGGCGGGCCGCCCGAACGTTGGGAAATCCACGCTTGTGAACGCATTGCTCAAGGAGAGCATCCTGCCCGTCTCGCCGAAGCCACAGACCACTCGAAAGCAGCAACTCGGAATCCTGACTACCCCGCAGGCCCAGGCTGTGTTTGTAGATACACCCGGGATCCACGAGCCCCATCATCGGCTGGGTGAGCTCATGAATAAGGCCGCCCAGGAAGCGCTCCTGGATGCTGACCTCGTGCTGTGTGTTTTCGATCTCCACTTTCAACCGGGCCGTGATGACCAGCGAGTGGCGAGCGCCGTCCAGGCCAGCCAGAAACGCTGCCTGGCCGCTCTGAACAAGATCGATCTGACCTCGCCCGAAAACTTGCAGTCGAACTGGGAAGCCTATGAACGTTTGCTGCCCTCTGCCAAGCCGATCGGGGTCTCCGCCACCCGAGGAGATAACCTGGAACTGCTCTTGGCTGAGATCCTCGAAAGCTTGCCTCCCGGTCCGCGCTACTTTCCCGAGGCCGAAGTCACGGACACGTATGAGCGAGATCTGGCCGCCGACCTGATCCGCGCGGCCGCGCTGGAGTTGCTGAGACAGGAGGTGCCTCACAGCGTCGCAGTCGTTGTTGATGAATACCGCGAACGCAAAGAGCGAGGCGCGTTCATCGCCGCGACCCTTTACGTCGAGCGCCAGTCCCAAAAAGGGATCGTGATCGGGAAGGGCGGTCAGATGCTGCGGGAAATTGGAAAGCTGGCCAGGAAAGGTATCGAGGCGATGTCCGGGAGGAGCGTCTACCTGGAGTTGCGGGTGAAGGTACTGCCTGGCTGGCGAAACGACGAACAAGCGCTACGGAGGTTGGGGTACCTCACCCGGTAACCCTGCCGG
>CAYHJH010000257.1:0-2793 GCA_964356605.1 uncultured Anaerolineaceae bacterium | reverse complement strand
GTCTCGAGCCAGCGGGCAACCTATTGCGTCTCTACATGGTTGAGGTACGAGGGCGAGTCCAGGTCGAGTGAAGCGAATGCAGCAGTATCTGCTATCTGAAATCAAGTCGGGGAATCTAGTCGGCGGTTTCCGCATCCTGGAGGTGTATCCCGAAGGGCGCGGCGGAATGGCGCGGGTCGTGCGCGCCCGGCCGGTCAAGGGAGAGGACCAGCAGGAAGCCTTGAAAATCAGTCGCACCGGCGGAAATCAGGACTATTTCTTTGCCGCAATTCAGAAGGAAGTTGAGATCCTGCAGAAGCTCGATCACCGGGGCGTGGTCCGCCTGCTTCCAATCTCGGAAGGAAAGAATCCGTTCAAAGAGCGAGCGGTCGAGATCATGGACAGCCCATGGTTCTTTGGAATGGAAGTCCTGAGAGGCGGTTCGCTGGAGGCCTACCTGAGAGGCCTGGGGGCATTGTCGCTGGGGGAGGCGGCCGCGATCTGCCATCAGGTCGGGACGACGCTTGAATACATTCACAGCCAGGGGTTTGCACACAACGATGTCAAGCCCGACAACGTGCTATTCAGGCGCGAGCTGACAGTTGGAGAGCGGCTGGAACCGGTGCTGATCGACTTCGGCGTAGCGGCCAAGCTAGTTCGGCCGCAGTTGGATGGGTCCGTGGTTTATATGGCTCCCGAGCGATTACAGGAATCGCGCGATCCGAGTGCCCCCGAAGTGGTGGCGAACGTCGATCCCTCCAAGGCGGATGTCTGGAGCATGGGCATCCTGCTGTACCGCCTGCTGGTCGGAAGAGAGCCATTTCTTGGCCTGACCGATCGGAGCGTGACCTCCGCCATCCTGCGAGCGATCCCTCCATCGATGACCAAGCGACGGCAAGACCTGCCTCGAGAACTGGATGAGTTTGTGATCGAGGGCTGCCTGGCGAAAGACCCCAAGCTGCGGGTCGATATGCGGGACTTCAACGCGGTCATCGACCGTTACTCCGGCGATTGGCGCGTAAAGCGCGCTCCGAAGAAGACGCGAAGGTTCCGCTTCCGGCGATAACCCGTGCCGGGGGAAGATGCATGCAAGTTGGACTGAGATGACCCAGGCCCAATCAACGCCCAGGCAAGCAGTCCGCCAAGCGGCGGCCTCGCATATCGGCGCCTCTGCCAAGCGTACCTTGCTCGAGGATCGGTCGAGGGCCGAAACGATCAGGACCGCCGCGGGGCAAGTGCTCTCGCTGGCGGTCGTGGCAGATGGCATCGGCGGTGAAAATGCCGGCGAGCGGGCCGCGGAGCTCACCGTAACCTCGATATTCGACTACTGCCAGAAGTCCCCTGAGGGCAACGTTCCACGTCTGCTTGAAGCGGCCCTACAACATGCCAACCAGCGGGTGTTCTCGGAAGCCCAGAAGAGCCGACGCAAGACCAACATGGGCTCGACCGCGGCGGTTGCTGCGATTGCCGATGGGCGGCTGTACGTAGCCAACGCGGGCGACAGTCGGGTCTACTTGCTTCGGGGGAATAAGGCCTTCCCGCTGACGACTGACCACACCTGGGAAAACGAGATGGTCCGCTCGGGCCGCCTATCCAGATTGGAAGCGACCCGACACCCTCGCAAGGACCAGATCGTCCGCTCGATCGGCTACGAGAATCAGCTGATCGTGGACCTGGGGCTGTGGCTTCGGGGTGGCGAAGAGACGGCTGCTGAGGCTCGTGCCGCGCAAGGTTTGCCCCTCACGGCCGGTGATACCGTGCTGGTGTGTTCTGACGGACTCATCAAGTCGCGGCACGACCGGGCATCTGCACATTACGTCGAGGCCAGCGAGTTTGCGCCGCTGGTCCGTGGCCGTTCGGCGAAGAGCGCGGTGGATACGCTGATCAAACGTGCGCTCAGCCGTCAGGTCGATGACAACGTTTCGGCCGCGGTTCTCGAGGTCCCCGGTGGAATCTACCTGAGAAGGTATGTCGGCCCGGCGATCGGAGCCGGGGCGGCGCTGGCTCTGGTCGTCGGGGCGGCTGCCTTCGCGGTGCCGAGGATTGCGGGGACCTTCACGGGTCCGGCTCCACTGCCGACCATCCCGGCTTTGCCATCGGGCGTCGCGTTTGTGTCCGAGATCGGGGGCCGGGGAGAAGTGGCTGGTCCGGGGCGAGAGTTTGAGCCACTTCGAGCGGAACAGCTCGTCGCAGCCGGCGCGGGAGTGAAACTCCGAGCGGTCGGAAGCTCGAGCTACCTCCGACTCGGCCTGGCGGACCAAAGTCTGGTCTATTTGGGACCGGACAGCCAAATGGAGCTGCTCCAAATTGGCGGCGCAAATGGGACGACCCTGGTGTTGGAGAGTGGCATCATTCTGATATCTCGTCAGAATCTCGTTGGACAGGCAGCCGCGGTGATGGCTCCGTCGGGAGTAGTGGCTCAGATGTCCGGTTCGATGATGGGCGCTTGGTGGGATGCGGTCAGGTTCCAGTTCGAAGTGGACTGCTTCGCCGCGGAATGTTTGATCTCGCTCCCGGGAGGGTCCGCCGTGCGGCTCGCCGCCGGTGAGCATGTGGCCATCTCGATGACCGGGGAGATCGAGGGCCGGGGGCCCATCGCGCACGAACGATACGCCTTCGCGAGCTATGCTGGCGGCCTGGTCGCCGCGCCGACTTCGGCAGCATTCGCCTCCGGTGGCGGTGCACCCACCTCGACCCGAACACCCCTGGGGCCGCTCTTTGTTTCCCCGACTCCGCCGCCCCCGCCTCCGCCGACCCGGACTCCCGAACCGCCTCCACCCCCGCATCGCAGGTCGGTCTAATTGCTGCGCACCT
>CAYHJH010000256.1:0-2807 GCA_964356605.1 uncultured Anaerolineaceae bacterium | reverse complement strand
CGGGATGCCATGGGCCGGCTGCCGGCCGGGTGTGGGCCGATCCGGCGGGCCGGGGGTGGGCGAGGGCGGCGGGCCCTCCTCCGCTATGACCGCAGCTCCGGGCTTGAGCAGGGCTGCAATCAGGACTAAGAGGAGCAACACGCCTATCCGCCGGATGCTCATAATTGCCTCCCCCAGGAAGTGGGATACCGATCTCCTGCCCACGCAGGGCTCAGATCAGCATCAACTCGGTTGTCGGTCCACCAACGAGAGGTTATTCGACGGAGCGGCTCGTCGACCTGCGAATATAGGTAACCTAGCACAGAGAGATCAGGTTGAATCACCCGATTGTAATCCACACTCCATGCCAGCTGGTATGGCGCCTGTCTTCTCCCCTCAATCTCAGCGAGTGTGCTGCCGGGCTTGTTAGCCAGATTGCACGTCGATCCAGGGCCCGTCAGCCTAATGAGTCCGCGCTGCCGTCCGCCCGCTAGCTCCGGCGCGTCCCCAGGCGGCTCGCGAGGGAGGAGAGCAGCGATCAAGCCGTGCGTGTCCGCCTTTGAATTTCATGAGCGAGCCAGCTTACCGAATCCGGCCTACCGCACGATCAAAGGCAGGCATACCTTTATAGAGACGCGGAGGTGCCGTAGCGGTCGGGGCTGTTGAGAGCGTGGCGTCGGCCCGCAGCGCTTCCAGGGCGATCCTGGCTTGGAACTTCTAAGAGTGGTTCCTGCGCGACCGTTTCATGGCTTCTGCTCCTTTCCGTCGGCTTCATTGCCGTCACAATAGAGCAGTTCGTCCACTTATGCTCGGCCAATTTCGTGTCCAAGAAAGCGCGGCCACCTCTCATGATACGTAACCGCAATTGCGGTCCAGACCACTAGTGCCGCATTTCATAAATACTATTACGTATAATGACTGGCTTTCAGGACCAACTTGAGGCATACTTTCTCCCGGTTAGGGGGAAGCCATGCCTCGTACCAGCCCATATCGTATCCAGCTGTCTGTGGAGGAGCAGGCATGGCTCGAGTCCCGTGCCCGGCGGTATACGTTACCGTATCGGGATGTCATCCGGGCAAAGATCATCCTCCTCGCCGCCGAAGGACGCTCGAATAAGGAAATTGCCCTCGAGCTCCATCTGCCCCGGCCCATCGTGAGCAAGTGGCGAAAACGCTACTACGAAGAGGGGCCCCCTGGCCTGCAGGACCGCCCACGCGGGGGCCGGGCCCCCGGTTTTTCCCCCTCAGGTGGTGTGTGAAGTGAAAGCGCTGGCCTGTCATCTCCCGGCGGAACTGGGCCTTCCCTTCTCCCGCCTGAGCCTGCAGGATCTCCGCTCAGAGCTCATCAAGCGGGGCATCGTAGCCCAGATCTCCGGCTCGACGATCTGGCGCTGGCTGAGCCAAGACGCCATCCGACCCTGGAGACATCGCAGCTGGATCTACCCCCGGGACCCGGACTTCGCCGAAAAGGCAGGGCGAGCACTGGACCTCTACGCCCGGGTGTGGCAGGGTAAGCCGCTGGGCTCCAGAGATTGCGTTCTCTGCGCCGATGAGATGACAGGCATTCAGCTGCGACGACGGATCCACCCCAGCGAAGCTCCCCGACCCGGCCGGACCATGCGGGTGGAACATGAGTACAAGCGGCTGGGCACCCTCGCCTATTTGGCCGCTTGGGATGTTCACCAGGCCGCGCTTTTCGGGCGCATCGAGCCCAGCTGTACGATCCCGGCCTTCGATCGCCTGGTTGAACAAATCATCTCCCAGGAGCCCTATCGATCTGCACAGCGGGTCTTCTTGGTCGTCGACAACGGAACCGTGCATCGCGGTCAGCGGTCGATAGATCGCCTTCATGCCCACTGGCCGAATCTCATCCTGGTCCATCTCCCCGTCCATGCCAGCTGGCTGAACCAGATCGAGATCTACTTCTCCATCCTGAAGCGCAAAGTCCTCACGCCGGACAACTTCGCTTCGCGCCAAGCGGCGGCTATCCGAATCCTAGAGTTCCAAGATCACTACCAGGGTATCGCTAAGCCCTTCGAGTGGAAATTTACTCGGCAGGATCTTGCCAAATTGATGGCTTCGCTCTCGGATGTCCAAGTCTCCCTTCGACGTGCTGCCTGATGCGGAGCAATCCATGATACGTAACCGTAATTGCGGTCCAGAGCACTAGTGCTGCTAACCCCATGCCTAAGGCTTTTTCAGGTTTTCTCATGGAAGCCGAAACGGAGTCACGAATTAGTCTACAACCTCAACGAGAGAAAATCAACTCGTTTGGACCGCGCGGGTTGATGGCGTCAATTTCGAAGAGAAACGGCTGAAAGGCCAAGGCTTCGACGGTCGGCATTCCCCGCCCAGCGACATGAGCCTGGGTCAGCGAATCGAATATCTG
Organism: uncultured Anaerolineaceae bacterium; assembly: GCA_964356605.1. Taxonomy (GTDB): domain Bacteria; phylum Chloroflexota; class Anaerolineae; order Anaerolineales; family E44-bin32; genus JADFRG01. The sequence continues at coordinate 440 of CAYHJH010000256.1, read as the reverse complement.
AGGTACCACGAGCTGCTCGAGGTCACGCCCGTGAACCTGTGAATCGCCAAGCGGATCCTGGATACCCGCCAGCGCGGGCGGGAGGACAAGCGCGCCAGGGAAGCCCTCGGCGCCTGAGCTTCTCCGTCCTGATGTCGCCCCCAGAGTTGAGCCCCAACCCTAGCTCGATCGGGGGGCAGGAAGGTCCATTGCAATAAGTTACCAAATATGGCAAACTATTGCCATGGAATTTGCGGAGCTGCTGGCGATCGTGGGTGACGAGCCGGTGTTCGACAGCGGGCTCCTGCTCACTGGCGACAGCAATCCGAACAGCATTCGGCGGCAGCTCTCCCGCTGGGTGCGGGCGGGACGCATCTATCAGCTCCGCCGAGGCGTGTACGCGCTGGCACCGCCCTTCCAGAAGGTGACACCCCACCCTTTTGTCGTCGCCAACCGCATGG
>CAYHJH010000255.1:0-2820 GCA_964356605.1 uncultured Anaerolineaceae bacterium | reverse complement strand
CTAGTGTCATGCCCGCGTGCCGCGGCGGAATGTGACCACGCGGGCCAGAGTTTCGATCTGGCGATTGAACGCCCTCATCCCTTCGTAGGCTGAGTCCCGAAAACGCGATCGCCCCCCAGCATTTGCCGGATGAGCTGATAAAAGGTAAACAACTCCAGCGCGAACGGCGGAAAACCAAGCAGGCCGAGCACAGGCATCTGTCCGAAGCGGACGCCCAGGGGACGCAGCGGACCAGGAAAGATATAGACCCAATACGCCCCTCCAGCGGCTGCGGCCTGCTGGTTCCAGGTCTCCCACAGGAATCCACAGATCATTCCGCCAAGCAACAACGAATACACCGTTTGCCGGTCGCCTAGGCGCCACTGCTGCCGGAGGGCCGCCACGCCCAGCATCTCGTTCAATGGGTCCAACAGCAGAAAGAAACCGATCCAGACCGCCCCAAACCACAGCGCGGCCGTCCCCGATGGCAACAGCAGTGGGATCGTGACCATGGCGGTACCGGCCAGCGACCATGCCCAGCGGTCGCCAAGTCGACTTGTCGGGCTGTGGGAGCGGGTATCGCCTCGCAGACGCTCGAGCACTGCCTTGACCAGGTCGGCCGCCTCAAACACTCCGGGCATGATGGTGGCAAAAGACCAAAAGTAGCCGATATCCCGGATCAAGCTGCTGGGAGGGAGGCCCTCGTAGCGCCAGTTCCGCAAGTGAAGGTTGTAGACTTCAAAAAGGAGCCACACGCCGACAGAGACAAGTGCCAAAAGGGGGATCTCTCTTGGGCGGGTCATGATCCAGGACTGTCCGCGCAGCCGGAATACGATGCCGTCCATGAACAAGATCGCCCCGGTCCACAGGACCGGAGTGAGCCAGGTGGCCATCCATTGGCTGCCGGCCACCAGCAAGAGCTGACCCGCTGCCAGGATCGCCAGCCCGATCCAGGTGTGGGGCGGCAAACGCCTCTGAGCTTGACTACTCATTGGCTGCTAGAGGAGATTCGGAGTTCGCCGTCGGGGGAGTACCGATACGCAGCGAAGAAAACTTCGCTCCGACGGTAGGACTCAAGCGCGCGGGGAATAAGGAAGGGCAAGTCCTCCACGAGAGCAAAATCCGCTACCCTAGAGACCGGGACCCATTCAAACGTACCTTCACGCCCGGAGCGAACCGTCAAGGGGTCAATCTCGCCCACAAACACGAAAAGACCGATCCCGGGCTTGCTCCCGGTGTCGACCGCCACTACTCCGGCGAGGCGTTGTTCGACGGCGCTGAGGCCGGCCTCCTCTTCGACCTCGCGGCGGGCCGCCGAAAGCGGATCTTCGCCCTGCTCGATATGGCCGCCGATCCCGTTATACAGGCCGGACCAAGCGCCACGGTTCAGTTTGAGCAGTAAGATCTGGTCGTCTTGGATCAGGAACGAGAGTGTGCGGGGAACCAGACTGTATCGATCGAGGTTAACTCGCTGCCCGTCCAGCGACATGGCTGGCGAATTATACTCTCGGGGACTCTCAGCGGTCCTGGCGGCCGGTCTCTGGACCTGTACGTACGGTTGGCTATAATCAGATCGAATGGTTTGCTTTACTAACCAAGTCTTGCAGGAGCGACAAATGATTGACCCGCTGGGGAAAATGACGGAGGGGAAGGATCTGCTTGGGGATGTCCAGAATTTCGTTTCTGGCTTCGTAGGGTATTATGATCGCGATCGGCGTCGGGAAGCAGACAAGCTCCTGAGGGACGGCATCGCCGAGCGCTACGAGGTCGAGTGGAGCCGGATCTCCGGCATTCAGTCCCAATTGGTGTCCGCGCGGCAGCTTGAGTACGTCGATGACATCGAATCCGCGGCGATCAAGCTGCGAACATTCATTGACCGGGTGCGCGGCGCTGCGCGCGGCTATTCTGGTTTCTTCGACGCCGTACGGGTCAAGGTAGACGAATTGCAGCAGCTGTACGCGTACGATCTCACGTTGCTGGAAAACGCGGAGCATGTGCGAGAGGCGGTCGACCAGCTCGAGAAGGCAGTCGGTTCGGACGGCCTCTCGGAAGCGATTCGCGGCGTCGTGAAAGCGGCTCAGGAGACGAACCTGCTCTATGACCGGCGCGACGAAATCATCCTGACCAAGTAGGAGAGACAAGATGGCAAGAGTCTTCGATGTCGTTGAATACCCGAATGAGATGATGAACGAGTTCGTCCACCGCCTCCCGGAGAGCGGGCCGGGAGACTTTCGCATCGGCAGCCAGGTAATCGTTCGGGAGGCCCAGCGGGCAGTGTTTTTTCGGGACGGGAAGGCCTTGGACACCTTCGGCCCCGGCCGACACACCATCACGACCGCGAATATTTCGCTGCTGATCGATTTGATCGGCAAAGTCTTTAATGAGCGCAATCCGTTTCCGGCAGAGGTCTACTTCGTCTCGACCCGCGAGTTCGCCAATCAAAAGTGGGGCACACCGCAGCCGATTCTGGTGCGCAATCCGGGGGTGGGGCTGGGGATTGCGCTGCTCCAAGGATTTGGCACCTATGGAGTTCAGGTGGCCGATCCGCAGCAGTTTGTCACTCAGTTGGTTGGCGCGATGGGCGCCTACCAAAGCAAAGACATCCAGGACCGTTTGCGCTCGATGCTGCTCTCGAAGTTGCAGGACCTGCTGGGTGAGACTGCCGGGGTGAGCAGCGTGCCCGAGTTGATCGGCATGGTAGAGGAGATCGGGGCGGGGGTCCGGGCCAAAGTCCAGGACGATTTCAAGGCCCTCGGTCTCACGCTGAAAGCGTTCTATATCGAGAGCCTGAAGCCCTCCGACAAGTCGGCCGAAGAGCTGCGGGCGATGGGCATGCTGGAC
>CAYHJH010000254.1:0-2824 GCA_964356605.1 uncultured Anaerolineaceae bacterium | reverse complement strand
CCGAAATCACCTCCCGCGGCACGCCGTCCTCGCTGACCCGCAGGTTCTGGTTCGGGATGAGCACGATCAGCGAGCCGGAGGCCTCCCACGCGGCCACCTGGACTTTCACCAACGGAAAGTCGTCGGTGATGACCTTGGTAATCCGGATGGGAGGCTCTTCGGTCTGGGAGCTCGCGGGGGAGGTGATCAGCGCCAGCCCAACCAGGCAGGCGAACCCGGCCTGGGCCACGTTGCGAACGAAGGGGCGGCCGCGCTGAGGGTTTGCACGGGTCTCGGGCGAGCTGTACCACGGCAACGATTTCGAAGGTTTCATTGAATCAATGATGCCGATCCTTCAGTTTGCCGATTCGTTTCGCGAGCGCCTCGTCTGGGTCTTCGCCTTCCCGCCAGTATGCCGCGGTTTGCAGGAGGCGGACCTGTCCCCGGCGGATCAGAAATCCCCGACCCGGCGGCAGCCCTGCGCCTGGCTGCCCTTGCGGCCGGCGGGCATTGTTGAATTGCTCGATACCTTCGGTCCCGCAAAGGAGAACACCGTTGCCCTGCTTCCGGACCGCCTGGATGAATGGGTCATCGTAGTCACGAGGCAACTCGCTGATGTTGCCGCCAAGAATGAAGCCCACCCCCAGGTTCCCACCGGTGGCCAGCAACTCGGCAAGTGTGCGGCGGGCTTCGTTCTCACGATCGGAGAATCGATCATAGTCATCAATGACGACCAGGATATGCGGCCAGCTGCTGAGCAAGACATCCATGTCGAATGAGTCGGGGGTCTTTTCGTAGGCCTTCTCGACCGCGGCCTGCCGCCGCTGGATTTCTTTGGTCAGCTGAGCAAAAGTTGGTTCGAGCCCCGCTGCGCTTCCAACGTAGGCATGGCGATGGGGGATCGCACGGAAGGGAGTCATCGTGCGGGAATGGTGGTCCATGAGCACCAGCTGCAGTTGGTCTAACCGACACCGCTCTGCCAAACCTAAGACACAGGCTCGAAGCAGCGTGGTCTTGCCAGACTGAGGACTGACCGCGGCGATGAGGTTGGAGGGACCGTCCTCGAGCAGATTGAGATGAACCGGGTTTAGGTTCTCATAGTCCGTGCCAAGGAAACAAGAGGGGGAAGATCCATCGGTTCCGCGTTGAACCTCGGCCGCAACCTCGGGCACCGTTATTAGCAAGGGCAAGACCTCGACCGGCCGGGGTCTGGGGCCTCTCCACGCGGCCTGCATATCCGCAGCGAGTCTGGCAAGGTTGCTTAGCTGTTCCTCATCGGTATTTCCCTCGACCGGTAGCGCGGCTTGAAAGTCGAGGGGTGGCGTGGCGCGCAGCAACCCACGGCCAGGCGGAGGCGGGTGCTCGATGTCCTCTTTGATCTTGGCGTCGCTCGGCTTACCGACGATGCGATAGTACTCGGATTGATCTGCCAGATGGAAGGCGAGCCGAAGAGCGACATTCGCGAACAGGTCATTCGGGACTTCAGCTTGCAGGGTTGCCGAAACGACGAGGTGCAGGCCGACGGCCGCTCCCCCGCCAAGAAAAGATGCTACCGCCCGGGCAACTTCCACATTGGTCAGTCGCTTGAACTCGCCATAGCCGTCGATGATCAGGTAGGTCGAAGGCAGCTGCGCGTCCGGAGCTGCTCTCGAGTTGAAGTCGAGCAGGTTGTCCACGCCCTGCGAACGAAGCAGCTCATTCCTTCGCGACACTTCCGTCTGGATTAGAGCAAGCAGTCGGACTACGCGTTCATCCTCAAAGCGAGTCACGACTGCACCGACATGCGGGAAACCCTCCAAGACCTTCAGTGCCGACTGACCCCCAAAATCCAGTGCATAGACCTGGGCCTGGGCCGGCGACCGAGTGAGCGCGATCGAGCTGACCAAGGTCCTCAGCAGAGTGCTCTTCCCGGTAGCGGCCGATCCAAAGACCAGCAAGTGTTGACCACCGCGCTCCGGATCCAACTGGAAAATCATTTGTCGCTGCTCGGCGGGCCGCTCGGCCAGGCCAATCGCCACTCTGGAATTCGCCCCGTCAGCTGAGTCGGGTCGCCACGGTCGAGATGGCTGCCACGCCTGGCCATCCCATCCGCCGCGCAGATGCTTTGACAAGATAACCGGGAGGTAGAGTCGTTCCGGGAGTGGGTCCGGCCAGACCGCTCGGGGTTTTCTTAGCCGCAAGGACCGCGCGGCTGAGACGAGCCGGTCCACCAATGCCTGGGCCTCGGTGTACTGGTCGGCGCTCGCCTCGGGCTGTGCCTTGCCATCTGCGTGCCAAAGCGGCAGCGGTATTCGTTCCTGCTGCCCGTCACTCTTCACCCGCACAACTTCTCGCAAGGCCGACCCCTCGGGCCGCCGGACATACTCGCCTCCCGAGTACGCCGCCTGAAAAAGATGACGGGTCTGTGCTTGGAAGTAAGCCCGTCCACGCGACAGATTTACGGCGTCCGGAATCCCGATCATCTGAACGCTGTCCTGAGCCTGACTTACTCGCAGGCAGATCCTAAAAGTGGAGTTCTGCAGGATTTCGGGATCTACAGCAGCTTCGATGTTTTGGGTGGCGAGGATCAGATGAACTCCGAGCGAGCGACCTTGCCGCGCAATGCTGATCAGGCGTTTGCTCTCCTCGGGATTGCGCTGCTTGAACTCTGCAAACTCATCGAACACGATCACCAACCGCGACAGGGGTCGCTTGACCGCGAGCCGTCGATACTCGTCAATGTGGGATCGCCCAAATCCGAACGCGGCGCGGGCCCTTTCCAGCACCCGCTTTCGATGCTCGATCTCGCCCGCCAGGGCCTGGATCACGCGCTCGGCGTAGGAGGCGTGGCCTTCGATGTCCGTAA
>CAYHJH010000253.1:0-2829 GCA_964356605.1 uncultured Anaerolineaceae bacterium | reverse complement strand
GGGGAGAGGCCGACGCGCATGGCGGCCGTGAACTGTCAACACCAATACGAAACAGGACCCTCTAGTGCCCATGCCGGGCACACAAGCAAGGCGATGGCCCGAGGCCCTCGCCTTTCATTTAAGTTGAGTGCTCTTCGGGGGCGTCGATCAGCAGGCCGAGCCGGAGCGCCGCGTCGCGAAGCGCCGGCCAATCCCCCGGCTCCAAGCTGGCGCTGGTAGGGCCAAGCCGATCTTTGATGTAGCGGCTGATTGAACCGCTGGCCATCAGCTGATCCAACAGTTGTGGTTCGCGCACTTGGAGGATCAACCGGGCATGGAGTTGGGCCTGCATCCCATCGCGTGCCCACCGCTCGAGCGCCCGCAGAATCCCCGGAGGGGCTTTGCCGCCGGCCGCCTCCTGCAGGACCCGCTGCGCATGCGCGGGCGTTAGCCCTTGATCTTCGGCCCTGCGCAGGGACTCGGCCGTAAAGCGGTACGTGTAGGTGCCCCGGGCCGCTGCCTCCCACTCGCAGAACCTCGCGATCTGATAGCGAAGGCTCCGATCTGCCGCGCGGGCAACCTGGATCCTGCCGTCCGGACGGACGGTCGCGCGCCCCGCAGTTTCGGTAAGCTCAATCTGGGCCTCCGGATCGCGGAGTTGCGAACCCAGCGGGCTCCAGCGAAATTGACTTGGCCCTGCGCCCAGATCCAGGGCGCCCAACGAGTGCAGCGGGGCCGTGATCAGGTGCCGCAGGAATTCTCCCTCCACCGCTTGCCAGTGCGCGAAGCCCTGCAAGAAAGCTCCATCCTGAGCGCGCTGCAGATACCAGGCTTCAAAACCGCCTGGTGGCCGCAAGAAGTGGGGATGTTCAATGTGCGCTGCAGCGATGAACTCGGACATCGACCACCAGCGGCCGGCCGGTACGGTTCTCAACAGCTCGAGGGCCGCCCGCCGGCTCAGAATCGAATCGTTCGGCCATTCTGGGCCTGGGTTGCGGAGGGTCTGTACGTGCGCAAGGTCGTTCCAGTTCATAGAGCCGAGCCAGGTTTGCTGCAATTGTGTCAGGGCAGCGACCCGGGAGGCCTCGAGGAACTCGCGAATCGGATCCGGCTGTGGCTTGGGCACGACCAGGCCGGCCTCCTGCAGCAGAAAGAGCAGCAGGTCCAGCGAGTCGGGCTGCAGCAGGAATCCACGCAGCCACTCCCGGCGCTTCGCGGTAAGGTCCGAGACGCTCCATGGACCGCGGCGCAATGCGGCCAGGATCGTAGTCGCATCGTCGACCACAGAGGAATCGGCGAGCGCCGGCTGGCGCGGTTCACCTGCCGGCCGACCCAACGGAGTTGGGGTCACGGGCGAGACAGATGGAAGTCTTTCAGCCAGGTCCCTGGGGATGAACCCGTACTCCTGAGGGCCGCTCGGTGAATCAGCGAAGGCCCGGGCGAGCAGGCCTCGATACCAGAGCACCTCCAAGGGCGAGGCCGGCGACTTCCACGGCGATTCTCGATCGCGCCGGCCCGGTCCCATCTCTCTCAGCGGGCCGAATCGCAGCTCAAGCTCTTCCACAGGGAGGCGGCCTTCATGCCGGGCAAGAAAGTGCAGGACTTGGCGGGCCTCCTCAGGGAGCGTCTCGGCCATGTGAGCGGCCTGCTCCAACATCGCCTCGGAAAGCAGTTTTGAGGCAGTCGGCGTGGGTCCGGCTGGCTGCTCCACGCCCCAGAGGTTGGCGATGATGCGCAGATGGCCGCGATCACGATCCTGGAGGGTTTGGACCAGGGTCCGCATTGGATGCGAATTGAGCAGCAGTGCCCGGGGAAAACCTCAGGCGATGACCTTCAACGCCTTTGGCAGGATCTCGACCGTGAGCTCCTGCACGTTGGTCGTGGCGTTGGCAAAAACCTCGCCATCGGTGTGGATAAGCAACGGGCGGTCAGCAACGAGCTTGAGCTGCCGGAAGGAACCGAGGTGGACCTCTTTGAAGCGGGCGTGGGTCCCGCGCATGAATTCGGGAATCATGCGGAACATCATCGGCCGCGAGACGTACTCAACCATGACGTAGTTGAGGATCCCGTCATCGGGCCTGGCGTCGGGCGCGAGCATGAATCCTCCGCCTTCACGGCCGCCATTGCACATTGTCAGCATCAGCAGCTCGCGGTCGATGTTTTCTGTGTCGGTTGTGATCCGCATGCGGGGCGCCACATGGTCCTTCAGAATGGTCCGGATGACTGCCACCAGGTACATCGCCAGGCCCTGCAGTCGCGTAATAGTGCGCGAATTGATGACGGTTGCGGCATCGAAACCGATCCCCAGAGAATTGTCCCAATATTCGATCCGGCCGGCGCCGTCCCGCACCATGCCCAGATCCACGGCCTTCGGTGCTCCGGAGAAGGCCAACAGGATCGCCTGGTCCGGATCGGTTGGAAGCCCCACGTTGTAGCAGAAGTCATTGCCCGAGCCGATGGGCACGGCAGCCAACATGGGTCGCTCGGCGGCGGTCACCTGCATGAGGCCGTTGATGACCTCGTGGACAGTCCCGTCCCCGCCGACGGCCACCACGAGGTCGAAACCCTCCCGGGCGGCCTGGCCTGCGAGCTCGCTGGCGTGGGTGGGGTACTCAGTGCCAGTCCACTCGGCGCCCCCAAAGCGCTCGATGGTTGCCTGCAATGAGGCGGCCACCCGCCAACCGCGGCCGTTATCTGCGTGGGGGTTGAAGATTAGTTTGACTCGGCGATCCGAGTTGTTGGCTTTCACAGAGGGAAATTCGAAGGGGAATCTGCCACGGATTATAGTCCACCGGCCAAGCGAATCAGGAGCAACGCGGCGAGCCGGCCGTTTTCACCGGATCTAGCAGG
>CAYHJH010000252.1:0-2881 GCA_964356605.1 uncultured Anaerolineaceae bacterium | reverse complement strand
TCGCCTCCTCGGTGAGCCGTAGGATCGCCGACATGTCGTGGCTGACGAAGACCACGGTCCTGCCTTCCTCTGCCACACTGCTCAGCTTGCCGAGGCACTTGCGCTGGAACTCGGCATCCCCGACTGCCAACACCTCATCTACGACCAGGATCTCCGGCTCCAAATGGGCCGCCACCGAAAAGGCCAGCCGCAAGTTCATCCCGCTCGAATAGCGTTTGATCGGCGTGTCGACGAATGGTTCCACCTCGGAGAAGGCCACGATCTCGTCGAATTTGCGCTCGATCTCGGCCCGCTTCATCCCCAGAATCGCCCCGTTGAGGTAGATATTCTCCCGCCCGGTCAGTTCCGGGTGGAAGCCGGTCCCGACTTCCAGCAGCGATCCAACCCTCCCACGGATCTCGGCTTCCCCCTCGGTCGGTTCGGTGACCCGGGAGAGGATCTTCAAGAGGGTGGTCTTCCCAGCGCCATTGCGCCCGATGATTCCCAGCAGCTGGCCCTCTTCCACCTCGAATGAGACTCCCCGCAGCGCCCAGAGGGTGTCGGCTCGGTCAACCGGGGCCCGCCGGCGAAGCCGCCGCAGGCCAGACCCCAATCCCTCGCGCAGTGTGCGATAGCCGCTGGGGCTTTCCCCCAATCGGTAGCGCTTCCCAAGATTCCGAGCCCGGATGGCGACAGTGGTCAACGTAGCTGGGTCCTCAAATCACATCCGCAAACGATCGCTCGACTGCCCGGAAGTAGGCCACCCCAGACAGTAACAGCAGACCTGCCACTACGAGCGACACCCCCAGCATCGCCGGATCCGGCTGCCCGACGCCCAACACCGCCCAGCGGAATCCCTGGATCACACCCGCCATCGGGTTGAGCCCGTAGATCAGGCGCCCAGTGCCTTCGGGAATCAGAGTCGCCGAGTAAGCCACCGGCGAGGCATACATCCAGGCCTGCAGCAGGAAGGGCGTGACGTAGGCGACATCGCGATAAGTCACGTTCAGTGCGGAAAGCCACAGCCCCACACCCACCGCTGTGAGTGAGGTCAACAGCAGAAACAGCGGCAGCGTCCAGACCGCCGAAGTGGGAACAACGCGATAGAAGATCATGATCCCGACCAACACCACCGCCCCCAGCACAAAATCCACCAGGCCGCCGAGCACGCTGGCGAGCGGCATCACGATTCGAGGAAAGTAAACCTTAGTTACCATGCTTCGGCCGGCGACCAGGCTGTTGCTGGCTTTGGAGACGCCGTCTTGAAACAGCAGCCATGGCAGCAGCCCGGTGAAGTAGAAAGCCGGCCCCGGCACGCCGTCGGTTGGCACGTTCGCCAGCCGGCCGAAGATCACGGCAAAGATCACCATGCCAAAGAGCGGCTTGAGGATGGCCCAGGCCGCACCCAGCAGCGTCTGTTTGTAACGGACCTTGACGTCGCGCCAGATCAGGAAATAGAGCAGTTCGCGGTAGCGCCATAGTTCTGGCAGATCCAGGCCTCTCCAGCCCCGGGACGGCCTGATCAATGTGACGCTGCTGACCTGAATGCTCACGCGGTTTCCTCCACAGCGGCTCGTTCTGCCCGAGCGGAGAGGTACCAGTCGATCGTCTGCCGCAGCCCCTCGTCGAGAGGCGTTTTAGCTTCGAAACCAAAGAGCGCCTTCGCCCTGCGGGTGTCCAGCGCACGACGTGGCTGGCCATTGGGCTTAGTGGTATCCCACTCGAATTTGCCCTTAAACCCGGCCAGCTTGGCAATCTTCTCCGCCAGGTCTCGAATGCGGATCTCATTGCCCGATCCAAGGTTTACAGGATCGCTCGAATTCAGCGCTTCGCCTCCCAGTAGGATGCCCTCCGCCGCGTCGGGTGCAAAGAGGAACTCCCGGGTTGGGCTGCCGTCTCCCCAGAGAACCACCCGGTCGTCTCCACTCTCTTTGGCCTCCACGCACTTGCGCACCAGGGCCGGGATCACATGGGAGGTCATCAGGTCGACGTTATCTCTCGGCCCGTAGAGGTTCACGGGAATCAAATTGACAGAGTTAAAGCCGTACTGCTCGCGGTAGGCCTGCGACTGGACCAGCAGCATTTTCTTCGCCAGGCCGTATGGCGCATTGGTCTCCTCGGGGTATCCGTTCCACAGGTCCTCCTCCCGGAACGGCACGGGGGTGATCTTGGGGTAGGAACACACCGTCCCGACCGCCACGAATTTCTCGACTCCGGCAAGCCAGGATTCGTGCATGAGCTGGGCGCCCATCATCAGGTTGTCGAAGAAAAACTCCGCCGGCTTGGCCTGATTGGCGCCGATCCCGCCCGCCTTGGCCGCCAGATGGAACACGATGTCGGGCCTGGCATCTGCGATTAGGCGGCGTGCCCCATCCCGCTCCAACAGGTCGTACTCCCGCTTGCGAGAGATAATGATCTCGCCTGCGCCGGCGACCCTCAGCCGGTCAACGACGTGCGAGCCCAGAAACCCGGCGCCCCCGGTTACCAGCACCCGCCGCTGAGTCCAGAACTCGAGAGAAGGACCGTTTTCAGTCATTCCACTCTCCGGGTCGGAAATCCGCTTCCGCGTATCGCGCCCACATCCGGGCCTAGGGCCTTGATGTGCCCTTAACCGGCACCCGCAGCGAAACCTGGCTACCCTCGATCTGCAAAACTGGCAGTCCGTCCGCTGCGCTCTCGGCTGCCACCGAAAACCCCTGCTCCAAGCAGGTCAGTCGACACACGTCGGCGATGTCCCCATCGCCTGAGATCCCCACCGACTGATAGCCCTGCTTGCGGGCCACCAGCAGCGCCTTGCGGGCCTGCTCCCGCGCCCGGCGGTAAAGATGCATGGAATTCTCCACATACTGCAGGGTAAGCCGGGCCCGCAGGGCGATCCCCTCCGGCGTGATGATGTACTTGA
>CAYHJH010000251.1:0-2902 GCA_964356605.1 uncultured Anaerolineaceae bacterium | reverse complement strand
ATGCGCAACCACACGGCCACCCACCTGCTGCACGCCGCCTTGCGGGCAGTGCTCGGGAGCCATGCCCGCCAGGCCGGTTCGCTCGTAGCACCTGACCGGTTGCGCTTCGATTTCACCCATCCAGAGCCGATGACACCAGAGCAAATCGAACGCGTCGAGCAGATGGTCAACGAAAACATCCTCAGCAACTTTCGGCTGCAGATCACGCACGAGCCGCGTGAGCAGGCCCTGCGCCAGGGGGCGATGGCCCTCTTTGGCGAGGCCTATGGCGAGACCGTTCGGACCATTCGCATCGGACATCCGACTTCGGCGAGCTCAGCCGAGCCGGAGTTGATCTCTTACGAGCTCTGCGGGGGCACACACGTTCCGGAGACGGGCGTGATCGGCACATTCTTAATCACTAGCGAGAGCAGCGTAGCAGCCGGAATTCGCCGGATCGAGGCGGTCACCGGCCGGGGCGCGCTGAAGTTGATCCAGAATCGGTTCCACACACTCCAGGGGCTTGCAGGCCAGCTAGGAGTATCACCCGGAGACGCCGGCGAGCGCCTCACCAAGCTGCTCGGCGAGCGGGATCACCTGCAACGCGAACTCGGCCGCCTGCGCGAGGCCCTGGCGCTCGAGCACTTCTTGAGATTGGCTCTCGAGTCGGTGGACGGCGTACCCGTTCTCGCCGGATTGATTCCGGATGCCAGCGCCGAAACATTGCGCGCGTTGGTCGACCGCTTCCGATCCGACCATCCCAGCGGCGTGGCGGTGCTCGCCTCCTCCGTCGACAACCGCCCCATCATTGTCGCCGCGGTGACCCAGGACCTGGTGGCACGCGGGTTGCATGCCGGTGAATTGGTGAAGACCGTGGCGGAAAAAGTTGGAGGCGGCGGTGGAGGCAAGCCGACCCTCGCGCAGGCAGGGGGCAAGGACTCCAGTAAGCTGCCCCAGGCCCTGGCGCTGGTCCCCGAATGGGTGGAAAAACACCTCACCTGAGCCTGTGGCCTTGATCTACCCGTGAAGATCCACATCATCCAGCTCGAACCCGAAGACGACCACGCGTCGGCGCGGGACAAGCTCTCTCAAGCCAAGGCGACCAGGGCTGTCCTCGTGTGGCCGCGCAGAGGCCGACCATTGGCCCGACGGCTCGACCTCGTGGTGGTCGCGCGGCACGCCCGGCGGAAAGGGATCGAGATCGGCCTGGTCAGTCACGACCCAGAAGTTCTGACCCACGCGGCCGCGGTCGGCATCCCAGCCTTTGACTCTCTCGAAAACCTGTCCACCGGGGATTGGGCTCAGCCAGCAGGGGATTTGATAGCGCCGCCCACCCGAGAGAGGAAGTCGCTGGCTGAGATGAGGGAGGCACGGGCCGCTGCGGTGGCGCCGAGCTTGCGGTTGCCCGCCCGAGCACGGGAGGTCGCTTTCGGAGTGGCGATCGCCTCGATCCTTCTGTTGTTTGCGCTGATCCTGCCACGCGCGGAAGTGATCCTGCAGCCGGTACCGAGTCCGCTCGAGGAGCGCGTGGCAATCTGGATCGACCCGGATCTGGAGAACGGGCCATCCGAGGATCGAATCCCCGGCCGCAAGATTGTCGTCTCGTCTTCGGGCGACGAGCGCATCGAGACCAGCAGTCAGGTGCGGCTGCCTCACGCTGGCGCCGCGGGCGAGGTCAGCTTCACAAACCTGACGGATGACGCGGTCCTGATTCCGGAGGGCACTGGCGTGCGCGCGGCCGAAGTCCGCTTCCAGACCTCCGAAGAGGCAGAGCTCGAAGGAAAGCGCGGCGCGGCAGTCACCGTCCCGGTCATGGCGTCGCAGCTCGGTCGATCCGGAAACGTTGCGGCGGGCGAGATCGACGCAATCGAGGGAGAGCTCGGGTTCCTGCTGAGCGTGTCAAACTCCGCTCCCACCTCCGGCGGGCAGGATGTATTGTCCGGCGCGGTAAGCGAGCGCGACCTCAGCTCGGTGCGGACCAGTCTCGAGGCCGAGCTACTTAAGCAAGCTGAAGCCACCATTCGATCCCAGCTCTCGCCAGCGGAGCAGCTTGCCCCGGGAAGCCTGCGGATTGTGAAGGTGGTCGACGAGCGCTACGACCGTGCATCCGGCGCTCCCGCGGAGACGGTTTCCCTTTCGCTGACGCTCGAGGTGGAAGGCCTGAGCTTTCGAACGGCCGATGCCCTCGCAACGGTCGAGGCCCAGATCGCCAGAGACCTCACCGGTGCGCGCCTGCTCATCCCAGGAACGTTGTCCATCAAACCTGTCCCTGCGGAGGGAACACAGATGGATGGGCCGTCGGTGCTTACGTTGTTCGAGCTCGAGGGTGAAACGACTGGGCAAATTCCGTTCGAGCGCGTCCGGCGGTCTGCCCGCGGCGGCCCCACAGGTCGAATCGGCGAAGATCTGAGTAAGGAATTCGGGCTTCCAGATCCGCCGGCAATTTGGACCTCGCCCTCCTGGTTGCCCTGGTTGCCGTGGCTTGAATTCCGAATTGGTGTGTATTGGCCCTGGGAAACACCGTAATGCCCCGGATCCTGGCCGTCGACCCGGGCGAGGCCCGGATCGGCCTGGCGATCAGTGACCCGACCGGGTCCTTCGCCAGGCCGCTGACCATCATTTCACACACTTCGCGCACCGCGGACGCGGCCGCGATTAGTGACCTCGCTAAGCAGTACCAAGCCGCGATGATCCTGGTGGGCCTGCCGCTGGACTCCGAGGGTCGGGAAGGGCCGCAGGCGCGCCGATCCCTTCGCCTGGTGGAGGCCTTGCGCGCAGTAACTTCTCTGCCGGTTGAGACCTGGGACGAGAGCGGCACAACTCAACTCGCCCTGGAAGGTAGCAAAGGAGCAAGTCTGGTGGATGCGCGGGCGGCTGCATTTCTGCTGCAAGACTATCTCGAGGCCAAAACGGGCTGGGCCAG
>CAYHJH010000250.1:0-2916 GCA_964356605.1 uncultured Anaerolineaceae bacterium | reverse complement strand
CCGTGGGCCTCGACCACCGCCTTTGCCAAGAAGAGCCCCAGCCCGGCTCCCTTCGTGGTGCGGGCCAGATCAGCGGATCGGTAGAAGCGTTCGAAGATCCGCACCCGATCCGACGGTGGAATGCCAGGCCCCTCGTCCTGCACGCAGAGAACCACCTCATTTCCGGTGACCCGCCCCTGAATCAGGACCTTGCCGCCCGTGGAGGCGTACTTGATCGCGTTCGAGAGCAGGTTGGAGATGACCTGGGTGAGCCGTTGCTCGTCGCCTCTCACAATCGGAAAATCATCCGAAAGGCGCAATTCGAACTGGTGAATCTTTGACTGCGTCTTGAATCGCTCAGCGAGGTCTTTGGCAATCTCGGCGAGGTCTACATCGGCGAAGTTGAGGGAGGGTGCGCCGGATTGCAGCTTGGAGGCCTCGAGCAGATCGTCGATCAGTTCGGCGAGGTGATCAGACTCCTCTTCGATCACGGCCAGGCTGTCTCGAACGACGATCGGATCCCAGGCGGCGTCATCCCGCCGGAGCGTGCCCACATAGCCCTTGATCAACGCAACCGGAGTGCGGAGCTCGTGGCTGATGATGGAAATGAACGTGCTCTTCAATTCCTCGGCTTCCCGAAACCTCGTGATGTCTCGCAGGTTTGCCACTACACTCAACAACCGACCATCGCTGGAGTAGGTTGGTGCGTAGGTGATGCCAACGCTGGCGCTCCCGCCATCCTTCCGAACCAGATCTCCCTCAACGTAGAGTTCCGCGGTGGATGATAGCGGCCAGCCGCCCGCGCCAGCTTCTTCCAAGCTCAGCCCCGGCTCGCGTCTGGACCAGCGGATGATCTCGGAATGGTCTTTTCCGATCGCGTAGTCGGCCGAGTAGCCCGTCAGGCGTGAGCAGGCGCGATTGAAGCGAGTGAAGCGGTAGCTGGGTCCAAGAATGAAAATACCGTCTGCAGACGACTCCAAGATGCCATCCAGGTGTCGCCGCTGATCGGCCACCTGAGTATACAGGCGAGCATTGGAGACGGCGATAGCTGCCTGGGAGGCGAAGGCAGCCAGCATCGCCCGGTCCTCCCGGGAGAATTGTCCACGGTAGGATCGGAAGACGAAGATGACTCCCACGACCTCCTCCCGGGCAATCAGGGGCAAACCCACGCCAGTGAGCAGACCCATGGAGGCCGCCTGGGTGATCCGCTGGAGCCGACGATTGACTTCGGGTAATTCGAATCGGGCGGGGTCCCCTTGATCGGGGATGTCAGCCAACAGCGGATCGAGGTACTTGAGAAACTCGGGGTTAATCCCGTACGTGGTAGCGACCCGCCATTCGTCCGTCTCGCGGAGCGCGATCAGCCCGGCGGAACTGCTCAACAGTTCGGAGGCCAATCGGACGATGCGGGCCAAGACCTTCTCGAGATCCAGCTCCTCCGTGAGCACCCGGGAGATTTCGAGCAGGTAGTCGCGCTGTCGAACCCGGAAGTCGGGAAGCATGCAATCAGCGGCCCTCCGCTGCTAAGAGGGAGGCTTCCATAATTCGTAAACCCTCGTCGAGCAATCCCTGATCGATACTCAGGGGCGGCACGACGCGGACAGTGTTCTCCCCCGCGCCCAGCAGCAGCAGCCCGCGTGAGAACGCCTCCTGCAGCAGTCGGTCTCGGAGATCGTGGTCCGGCTTTTTCGTCCCATGATCCATGACGAATTCGACCCCGATCATCAGCCCCTTGCCGCGAACTTCACCGACGGACGGATGTCGGCTCTGAATTTCAGCCAGTGCGTCGAGGGCGAACTCTCCCATGCTGACCGCGTTGGCCATCAATTCGGACTGAACCAATTCAAGTGTCACCAGGGCGGCGCTGCAGGCAAGCGGATTGCCACCGAAAGTGTTCCCGTGGGCGCCCTCCGGCCAATCCATCAGACTTGCCGGGGCCAGAATTCCACCCAGTGGAAGGCCGGAAGCTACTCCCTTGGCGAAGCACAGGATATCCGGTTCCACCCCCCAATGTTCGATCGCCCACCACTTTCCCGTCCGGCCGATCCCAGTTTGGACTTCGTCGACGATGAGCAGGATTCCATGCTGGTCGCACAGCTTCCGCAGGGCAGGGAAAAAGCCGTCAGCAGGAACGATGTATCCACCCTCGCCCTGGATCGGTTCGACCAAGATGCCCGCGCAGTCCTCGGGTGGAACAACCGACTTGAAGATCACCTGCTCGATGTAATTGACGACCGTCTCGCCATAATCGTCGCTGGTCGAGCGCAGCACCGGTCTGAAGGGATTCGGATAGGGAACGTGCGTCACGCCGGCCATCAGCGGCGCGAATCCACTGCGCTGGACCGGTTTGCTGCTAGTAAATGCCAATGCGCCCATCGTCCGGCCGTGGAACCCGCCGTGGAAACCAATGAAAAGCTGCCGGCCGGTGTGGTGGCGCGCCAGCTTGATCGCGGCCTCGACCGCTTCGGTGCCGGAATTGCCCAGGAACACCCGGGCAGGCTCGGAGAAAGGAGCAATCGAACTCAGCTTTTCCGATAGCTGCACCCATCCAGCATGGTAGTAATCCGAAGATATGTGGATGAAGCGGGCCGCCTGTTCCTGAATCGCGGCTACGACCTTGGGATGCGAGTGACCGGTGGTGCAGACCGCGATGCCGGCAGCGAAATCGATGAAACGATTGCCATCTACGTCCCAAACTTCCGACCCGATGCCATGGTCCATCACAAAGGGTGCCGCACGGGTGTACGCGGGCGAATTCACGGCGCGATCGCGCTGGATGATTTGCTGGGCTTTGCTGCCGGGGAGAGCTGTCACTTTGCTTGACCTCCAAATGGGGATCTCGGCTTGACTCGGGGGGAGCTGAGCCTGGCCGGGCGCCGGACCGTGGAATTATATCATTCGGGTTTTTGGGGGCTTGCCAGTGGTTGTATAAAGGAG
>CAYHJH010000249.1:0-2919 GCA_964356605.1 uncultured Anaerolineaceae bacterium | reverse complement strand
GGGAGCTTGCGGACCGCCTCCTTGAGCTTTTTCAAATGGGTGGCTGGAGTGGGGGCGCCATCCGATCTCACCTCGGCGGCGGAGTGCAGGAAGACCACGAAGGCGTGGACTGCCGGAGCCTCATCGAGACCGAGCTTTTTCACCAGGCCTTTGCGCAGCCGCTCCGCCTCAACCGCGGCCTCTCTGTCAATCCCGCCCAGCTTTCGAGTTCCCCCTCGCCGCAGCCGTCCACGCCCGGTCCAGGTGCGGACCCAATCGCCATCTCGATACTCGTACTTTCCATCCTCAAGTCTCGGCAGCAGGGCAAATACACCACCCGGGCAGAACAGGGCGTGGCTGCTTCCGAGTGTGTAATGGAAGATCGCGAAGCGTTCATCCAGGCCCTTCATCGAACTGTCCAGCACTTCATCGATTCGCGGATGACGGTCCCAGCGGTTCCGCATCGGAAGCCCGATCTGGGAGGCGACCATCCCGACGAAGAACAACCCGAGCACGGCGTCAAGCGGCGCGGCCTGGCGAAGAGATACCACCAGCCCGATGGCCATGATGCCAAGCCCGCCATAGGAAAGGCCGCGTGAGATGATGACGTTCCGGCGAACTTTGCGTGAGTTAAGGTAGTGACGCATTAATCGTCGAAACGCCGAAGGACCAGACAGGCGTTTTGGCCGCCGAGACCGAAGGAGTTCGAGAGGGCGACGTGCACATCAGCCTTGCGCGGCCCGTCCGCGACGTAGTCCAAGTCGCAGTTCGGGTCGGGGTTTTCGAGGTTGATAGTCGGGTGAATCACACCGCGGTCGATTGTCAGCGCGCAAGCCACCGCCTCGATCGCCCCGGAGGCGCCCATGGCGTGCCCAATCATCGACTTTGTAGAGGAAATCGGTACGTTGTAAGCCCGCTCGCCAAACAGCAATTTGATTGCGAGGGTCTCGACGGAGTCATTGGCCGGCGTCGAGGTGCCATGGGCATTGATGTAATCCACTTCATTCGGAGAGATGTCGGCATCTTCGAGTGCCCAGCGCATCGTCCGCAACGCGCCGCTGCCGCTCGGATCCAACGTGGCGATGTGGAAGGCGTCGCCTGAACTTGCGTGCCCGGCTACCTCCGCGTAAATGCGGGCCCCCCGCCCTTGAGCGTGTTCCAGGCTCTCGAGCACCAATCCGGCGGCACCCTCGGAGAACACGAACCCCTCTCTATCCGCATCGAAGGGCCGAGAAGCCCGTTCGGGCTGTTCGTTGTAGCTGGTAGGAAGGGCGCGCATCGCGGCGAACCCGGCGAGCATGAAGTCGGCGACCGCTGCTTCGGTTGCACCGGTCAGAACGACGTCGGCGTGACCTCGACGGATCATTTCGGCAGCTTCGCCCACCGACTGTGTCCCGGCCGCACAGGCGGTCACAATCGTCTTGTTCGCGCCGAGCGCACCGTAGCGGTCGGCCACGTAAAAGGAGGCGATGTTGTGCATTGCCGAAGGGATGATGAACGGGTTGACTCTGTTGAACCCATTGTCGCGATACTCGAGATATGCAGTAAAGGCGCGGTCCAATCCGCCGATCGCGGTGCCGATGCTCACGCCGACCCGCTCCGGATCGGTGAACGGTTCCGGCAGGCCGGCGTCCTGCACTGCCATCTGGACGACCGCCAGCGCGAGTTGCGAGGAAAAGGCCATGCGCCGAGCTTCTTTCGGGGTGAGGTAGTCTTCCACAACAAAGTCCCGGATCTCGCCTGCGATCTGGCACGGGAAGCCAGAGGCATCAAAGCGGGTGATCCGGCGGATACCGGACTTTCCCGCCAAGAGGGATTCCCAGAAGGTGTCCACGTTGCAACCGATGGGGGTCGCAACTCCCATCCCCGTGATCACCACCCGCTGGTGGCTATTCTGACTTGGCCTCATCCGGGGAGCTCTCGCAGGGCCGTTCCAAGCCGATCCCGCATCGCCTGGAGCAGCCCAGCTGAAACGGCCTGGCGCGCGACCCGGATGGCATTCAGCATCGCCCGCGCGTCCGAGCGGCCATGGCCAATGAAAACGAGACCATCGACTCCAAGCAGCGGAACCGCACCATATTCGGATGGATCGAGCCGCTTGGAGACTCGCCGGAAGGCCGGCCTGGCCAGCAGGCCACCGACGGCAGTCACCGGAGAGGCCCGGATTTCGCTCCGCATCAGGTCGACCAACAAGCCGGCGACCGCCTCACTGGTCTTGAGAAATATGTTGCCAGTGAATCCGTCGGTGACTACCACATCCGCAGCCCCAGCATAGAGATCTTTCGGTTCCACGTTTCCGATGAAGTTTAGACCGGCCGCCTCGAGGAGCGGAAAGCTCTCTCGCACCAGGTCGTTGCCTTTGCCCGCTTCCTCACCGGTCGACAGCAGTCCCACCCGAGGCTGAGGACGTTCTAGCATGACCTCGGCATAGATCGACCCCATGATGGCAAACTGGGGCATGTACTCCGGCTTGCACTCTGCATTGGCACCGATATCGATCACGACGGTGCTGCCACCCCGGACCGGAAAGACCGGGCTGAGCGCCGGCCGTTTGACTCCTTTGATTCGCCCTAGTTTGAATAGGGCGGTCGCCATGGCGCCTCCGGTGTTGCCGGCCGTGACGAAGGCGTCCGCCTGCTCCCGCTTTAGCAGGTCCATGCCGACCGCCATGGAAGTATTCGGCTTGTGTCGCGCGGCTTCCGCGGGCTTGTCGGTCATCTCCAAGACATCGGGCGCATCGACTAGATCAAACTCGGAAGCCTCTGGAAGCCCTTCGAGCAGGTGGCGCGGGCCGGTGAGCGTCATCCGCTCTCCCCAGCGGGCGCGTGCTTGCGCAGCCGCCGCGACTTCCGGCTGGGGAGCAGTATCGCTTCCCATGGCGTCCAAGACGATTCGCATCGCTCAAATCAAGACGCTGCGGCCCACAGACCCCAACGCCGC
>CAYHJH010000248.1:0-2942 GCA_964356605.1 uncultured Anaerolineaceae bacterium | reverse complement strand
CGCTCGTCCAGGCAGGCGTGCACGACCGCTTTCGCGGTCGCCTTGTCCGGCGCGCCGTCCGGAGAGGTGAATTCCACCCCGACCATCAACCCCAGGCCGCGCACGTCCCCGATCCGCTCGTGCTCCTCCCGCAGGTGACCAAGGCCAGCCATCAGCTGCTGCCCACGGGTTTCGGCATTCTCCAACATTCCATCCTCGCGAATCGCCCGGATCGTCGCTACCGCGGCCGCGCAGGCGACGGCATTGCCCCCGAACGTGCCGCCGTGCGATCCCGGAGTCCACTTTTCCATCAGCTCCATCTTGGCGATCACGCCGGACAACGGCAGACCGGAAGCCAGGCCTTTGGCCACGACCATAATGTCCGGTTCGAGGTCGAAGTGCTCGTGCCCAAACCAGCGGCCGGTACGACCGAAGCCGGTCTGGATCTCATCCAATATCAGCAGCATGCCATGTTCTTCGCAGATCTCGCGTAGCCCCTCCAAGAATCCGGCGGACGGGACGACGTAACCTCCCTCGCCCAGGACCGGTTCCAGCAGTAACGCAGCAGTCTCGGCCGGCGCGGTCTGGGTTTGCAGCACGAAGCGCAGCTCCTGCAGGCACCAGTCACTGGCCTGTTCAGGCTCCCAGCCGTACCGGTAGGCGTACGGGAACGGCGCCACAAAGACCCCCGGCATCAGCGGCTGGTAGCCGGCGCGGTAGATGGTCTTGCTCGTGGTTAGCGACATCGTGCCGACCGTGCGGCCGTGGAAAGATCCTTGGAACACGATCACATTGGGGCGCCCAGTGGCGGCCCTCGCCAGCTTGAGCGCCCCCTCGACCGCCTCCGCGCCACTGTTGGTGAAGAAGTAGCCGTCCAACGAAGCCGGGATGATGCTCCCAAGTTCTTCCACCAGCTCCAGCATCGGCGAATGGTGGACAATGTTGGCCTGACCATGCAGCAACTTGGCGGCCTGTTCCTGAATGGCCTTCACCACCAGGGGGTGGCAGTGTCCGGTGTTCGTCACCCCGATCCCGCACGTGAAGTCCAGATACGGGGTCCCATCTCGGGTATAGAGATATGCCCCCTCGCCGCGCTCGACGACGATGTCGGTGTAGCGGAACCAAACGGGCGACAGTCGGTGGATCGCGTTCGTAGTCGTGGTTTCAGTCATTGAGGCAGTTCTCCAAAGCATAGGAGTGATCAGCAGTCAGCGGTCAGCAGTTGGCCATCGACCGACGACCGTCGACCGTCGACCGTCGGCGATCAGCGGTCAGCAGTCAGCAGTCAGCTTCCAGCATTCAAGCCGAGCCGGATTCCCCTGATCGGTAATAGCTGATGGCTGACCGCTGAGAGCTGTTGGCTGACCGCTGACGGCTGTTCGCTGCTGTGCATCCCCAGATGAAGTTGATGCTATTCTATGTCCGCGGCGCGGTCAAGGAATTCGTCCGGTGAGCGCACCAGGGTGCCCATGGTGCCAAGAACGGGTTTGCGAAGAGCGGGATGAATGGCTGAAGCCCCACGAGCATCGGCAACGACGCTACAATGGCTGGGGGGTCGTCGAACAAGATGTGCTGCCGGGATTGGGGGCACCGAAAGAGAGCGCCTGGCGGAACCGTCTCTACCTCCGGGGGCTCAGGCTGTACTATGACGAAATCATCGGCCGTCCGGAACTCTCAGGTCTTGGGCGCATGGCTGAAGTCATTGGAATGACCGAGGCGGGTTGGGCCTGATCAACGGTCTGGTCATCTCGCTCACCCCCTCGTTGGACGAAGACGTCCGAGGATAGTCTTCGAGATCGGATTGGTCCATTGAGTGCGACAATTCGCGTAGGGGTCATTGGGGTCGGGAGGATCGGCAAGCTGCACGCCGAAAACCTGGCCAGCCGCGTTCCGGGCGCGCAGCTGGTCGCGGTCGCTGATGTGGTCCCCGAGGCGGCGCGAGAAACCGCGGCCCAGTGGCATGCTGCGGCCGTCGCGGACTACCGCGCCTTGTTAGACGACCCCGGCGTGGACGCCGTGGCGATCTGCTCCAGTTCGGACACGCACGCCACCATCATTCAAGATGCGGCCGCCGCGGGGAAACACATCTTCTGCGAAAAGCCGCTCGACTACGATCTGAAGAAGATCGACGATGCGCTGATGGCGGTGCAGGCGGCGGGTGTTAAGCTGCAGGTGGGCTTCAATCGACGCTTCGACGTCAACTTTCGGAAAGTGCGGGAAATGGTGGCGGAAGGCAAAATCGGCACGCCGCACATCCTGCGCATCACCAGCAGAGATCCCGAAGCTCCTCCGACGCCGTATCTGCAAGGCAGCGGCGGTATGTTCCTCGATATGACGATCCATGACTTTGACATGGCCCGCTTCCTGATGGACGATGAGGTGAGCGAGATCTTCGCCAGCGGAGCGGTGCTCGTGGACTCGGAGATCGGACGGGCGGGCGATATCGATACGGCTGTGATGGCGCTGCGATTTGCTAAGGGAGCGCTTGGCACCATCGACAACAGTCGCCGCTCCGCGTACGGGTACGACCAACGGGTCGAGGTTTTCGGTTCGGAGGGGATGGTGACGGTGGGGAACAATGCGCCCGACGCGCATGTCTTCAGCGACCGATACGGCATCCACGCCCCTAAGCCGCTGTACTTTTTTCTGGAGCGCTACCGTGAGTCGTATGTCGTCGAGATGCAGGAGTTCATCGACTGCATTCGACGCAACACGCAGCCGCCGGTCACCGGCGTTGATGGGCGGATATCAGTTGTGATGGCGTTGGCGGCCCAGAGATCGTATGAGCAGAACCGGAGAGTAGCGTTGACCGAAATTGCCGGGGGCTAGGGCGTCGCTATCAGGCCGCTGCCGAAGAATGGGTGGTTTCTGGCTTTTCGGCGAGCGCCAGCGCGGCCTCGATCAATCCCTGATGACTGAATCCTTGGGGGAAGTTGCCAACGAGCCTGCCGGCGGCGGGGTCG
>CAYHJH010000247.1:0-2957 GCA_964356605.1 uncultured Anaerolineaceae bacterium | reverse complement strand
GGACCATCGACGGTCAGCCGGTTGCACCGCAAAAGCCAGGGCTGTGTGGGCGAGGGGGAACACCAGCCATAGCCAGTTCCTCGTTGCGCACCCCTCAGACCCAACCCACCCATGCGTTACGTGACCTTCGCCCTGCCCGAGTCGATGAGGATGCCCAGACTGGGCGCGCTCGTGGGCGACGTCGTAGTCGACTTGCAGGCTGCCCGCACCTGGGCGCAAGGGGCGAAGTCCCTGCCCGCTGAGCCGATTCCACCGACGCTCTTGGAGCTGATTCACCTGGGGCCCGACGTGCAGGCCTACCTGCGCGAATTGATCGCCAGTCTCGGGGGCATAGATCCACAGGTGCTGAAAGGATCCGGTCGCAAGGCCGTGGGGTATCGGAGCACGGAGGTGGTGCTCTACCCACCGCTGCCGCGGCCAATGAGTCTGCGGGATTTCTATGCCTTTGAAGCGCATGTCACCGCAGCGCATGCGATCCGGGGGCGCGAAGTTCCGCTGGAATGGTATGAAATCCCAATCTTCTACTACTCGAATCCGAGCTCGATATTTGGACCAGAGGAGATCATTCCATACCCGGCCTACAGCCAGGCGCTCGACTATGAACTGGAGGTCGCCTGCGTGATTGGCATGCGGGGGAAAGATATTCCCGCGGAGCGGGCCGAGGAGCACATCTTTGGTTACACCATCTTCAACGACTGGTCAGCCCGGGACGAGCAGCGCCGGGAGATGGTAGTCGGCTTAGGGCCGGCCAAGGGGAAGGATTTTGCCTCCTCCCTGGGACCGGCAATTGTGACTGCCGACGAACTGGCGGGGAAGGCAACCGGCCGGCCGGGGGTGTTTGACCTGGAGCTGGTTGCCAGGGTGAACGGAATTGAACGTTCGCGCGGCAACTGGAAAGATTTGCACCACTCTTTTGGGGACATGATCGCCCGGGCCTCCGCCGACGTGTACTTGATGCCCGGGGATGTGCTTGGTTCCGGGACCGTTGGGACCGGGTGCCTGCTGGAACTGACCAAAGGGGAGGGCCCGTGGCTGCAACCGGGCGACCAGGTCGAGCTGGAAATCGAGCAGTTGGGCGTGCTGCGCAACCGGGTCGGAGAGCGCGGACGCAGATAAGCGGGCTGGCTAAAGGAGGATCACGATGCCTTTCTATCACCGTCTTGGTGACCTGCCACAGAAGCGGCACACACAGTTTCGGAAGCCCGACGGCGGCCTGTATCGGGAGGAGGTAATGGGACTGGAGGGTTTCTCCGGAATCCAGTCGATTCTCTATCACCACCATCTTCCGCCGCGGGTGGCCGAACTTGAGGATCTGGGCAAGGTGCGGCCGGAGTACGCCGAATATGGGCCATTGCGGCACCGAGCCTTCACAACTGCTGGGGTGCCCGCCGGCGGGGATCCGGTCTCGGCCCGCCGGACACTGCTGGGAAACAATGACGTCACACTGGGCGTGAGCCTGCCGACCACGAGCATGTCCTACTTCTACCGCAACGCTCAGGGTTATGAGGTGTGGTTCACCCATGAGGGCTCTGGGCTGCTGCGCACGCAGTTCGGCAGGCTGCCATTTGGGGTGGGCGACTACATCGTGATCCCGTACGGAACCACCTGGACCATGGAACTTGACGGCCCGGCCCGTTTCTTTGTGATCGAGTCGGCCACTCAGATCGAGCCGCCGGCGCGCTACCGCAACAAGCACGGTCAGTTGACCGAGTTCGCGCCGTACACCGAGCGGGATATCCGGGGACCGCAGGAGCTCGAGACGATTAGTGAGAACGGGGAACACGAGGTGCGGGTCAAAGTGCGCGATAGCATCACCCGCCACACGCTGGACTTTCACCCTTTCGACGTCGTAGGATGGGACGGGTACGTATATCCCTGGATCTTCAATATCCACGACTATGAACCGCGCACCGGGATGGTGCACCTGCCGCCGCCCACCCACCAGACATTTGAGGGTTGGAACTTTGTGGTCTGCTCCTTCGTACCGCGGCTTTTCGACTACCACCCGCAGGCGATTCCGGCCCCCTACAGCCATTCCAATGTCAATTCCGATGAAGTCATCTACTACTGCGAGGGGAATTTCATGTCGCGGAGGGGGATCGAGCGCAGTGACATCACGCTGCACCCCAGTGGCCTGCCGCACGGCCCGCAGCCTGGCGCGACGGAGGCCTCGATTGGCAAACAACGGACGGACGAACTGGCAGTCATGGTTGACACCTTCCGTCCGCTGAATGTCACGATCGACGCGCTCGAATTCGAGAAACCGGAGTATCAAGCGTCTTGGCTGGGCGATGAAGACGCAAGGCGCCAAAGCTCGACTACTGGTTAGTGTGGGAACAAATTCTGGTTCGAACTGAACCCGGCGAGCGGGCGGTTCTCGTGCGGGGGCTACTGCTGAGCTCGGATCGCAGGGAATGGTACGGCCTGGCGTAGTTGCGACGCGATTTGGGCGTTCGGCGCAACGATCCTGGCTCTGCCCCAGAGAGATGTGCGGCATGCTTCTTCCCCACATCACCACCGGCGGATCATCGCGTGCCAGCGCATCGGCGATGCCGATGTACGTCGCATGAAACAGCGCCGGTTCGAGCAGACCGACATCGATAAATCTTGCGGGAATCAATGGTAAAAAGACCTAATTACCCTGAATTTGGTTTTTCTTGCTGTCGAAAAACTTCTCGAAATAGAACTCGCGTTTCGCAACCGCCTCGAGCTCACGCGCACGGTGCGCCATGCCGTCGCGGAAAATTGCCGCAAGATGCCCACCCTGCTCGGCGTCGAGGACATGGATTTGCGAAGCAAACGGCATGCCGTTCAGATCTTCGTCGACCCTGACGATCACCCGTGGGAGATCGCGCACAACCCACGCTGGAAGATCGACGGCGCCGGCGCCATCACGCTACCTGCAGACTAGCCCCCGGTTTCCTCCGACCACAACCAGGTGCGCGCATAGCGCATCG
>CAYHJH010000246.1:0-2965 GCA_964356605.1 uncultured Anaerolineaceae bacterium | reverse complement strand
ACCCTGCCCGAGGGATAACTCGCCCAGCTCATTGATGTAGCGGACGACTGTCAGCCGGTTGAGCCGTTGGTAGCCTTCGATGGTGAGCGGAATCCCGTCGGCATCGAGCTCGCCCACACCTTCTTCCCCGGGTCCGACGGCCAGGATCTCCCGACCAGGGAAGGCAAGCAAGCCCTGCCCGTCGCTGGTTTGCAGCCAAACCGCGAACCCCCCGGCATCGGAGATGTAGGCCGTCCAGGTATAGGCTCCACCCTCTTCTGGAAGGTACAGGGTGTCCTCGAACCGCTGAATGGCCTGCTCTTTGGTCAGCAGATGGCCGAACCCGTAGTTGGTCGTGGACACGTAGACGTTGTAAAGAATGGGGTAGATGGCAAACAAAGCCATCAACACCAGACCCACCAACATCCAGCGAAGAGGGAGAGTATCCCGGCGCAGCACGACGACGTTTACGAAAACCGTCACCAGCGCGGTTGCGCCCGCTAGGATGACACTGTCTTTCGCCCACAGGTTCAGGACGAACCAGGAGGCAAAGGCGTCGATTAGCGCGAGGAGAACGAGGCGGGAGGCAAGTCCCGAAACTGTGGTCGTCCCCGATGGAGCAGGCTGGATCAGGCTTGTGGCTCGAGTTTCTGTCGCCAACCCACACCTCCAGCGGCAAGCGAGAAGGCCGGGGTGGATACCCCGGCCTTCTCCCAAACGGGTTTTCCCGCTATCCGACGGTGATGGTCAGGATGTGGGTCGCCGGATCGTAGCTGAAGGTGACCGTCCCATCAGCAGCAAGGCTGAAGGCGTAGTTCGGACCATCCTTCACGCCATCAACGCCGTAGTTGACCGTCCATGCGCCATCCAGCGCCACCTTGGCTTCGTAGTTTCCAGCCGGCAGCGAATGGGAGGCTGTGAACAGTCCAGCGTCGCCCTCGACCAGGGCTGTCACCTCACACGCCGGGTCCCAGTCAGCCTCGCAGCCGGCCGCGGCCTGGTAGGAGCCCGGGACATTGACCATCCCCGCAGTGGCACCCCCGAGGACATCGCGGATCTGCTGGCCGGCAACAGCGAAGGCGTTCTCCGGAGTATCCGCGCCGGTGATCACTAGAATCACCGCCGAGTTCCAGGAGCCCCAGACGGCGCCCATCTCAGGGATCGCCGGCATCAGGGCCGCGTTCTCTCCCGCCGCACCGAAGGCAGCCAGATCGGGGTCGGACGTGGTTTCCAGGACCGGCAAGAAGGCCGAGGGCCGGTCTCCGGCCTCGTAAAGCTGGCTCATCGTCTCTTCGGTGGCCACGAACTCGGTGAGGAAGGCCTGGGCCAGCAAGACATTCTCGCTGAAGGCGTTGATCATGAAGCCCTGGATGCCGCCAAAGGCCTGCCCGTCGCTCGGGAAGGGGCTGATGGCGTAGTTGAAGCCCGCCGCCCTGAAGCGGTCCAGCGCCCAGGGGCCGGTCATGATGAAAGCGGCCTCCCCGGTCTCGAAGAGTGTCTCGGCAGTATCCGCGTCGTTGGCATTGGGGCTGATGAGGCCGGCCGCCACATTCTCGGCGATCCAGTTACCGGCTTCGATCATGCCCGCGCTGTCGACACCCAGATCCGAGGGATCCCAGGTGCCACCCGCGTCACGACCGAAGACATAGCCACCAAACGAAGTCAGGATCGGGTAAACCTTGTAGCCATTATCTTCAAGGGCCAGCGCGTAAGTTACGTCGCCCGATGCCTGCAGAGCGGCTCCAACCTCAAGCAGCTCCTCCCAGGTCGTCGGCGCATCTGGCACCAGATCCGCGTTTCGGAACAGGCCCATGTTCTCGACGGCATAGGGCATGCCATAGAGCTGGCCACCATACGTGAATCCGTCGAGGGCAACCTGTAGGAACTGGCTGGCCTTGTCGCCAAGATCGATCGGCGTTACCAGGCCGCTGTCAACCCATCCACCGAGACGGTCATGAGGGCCGATGAAGATATCAGGCCCTTCCCCCGCCGGGGCGGCGATCGGGAGCTGATCGTTGATGTCAGCGACCTGCTGAACGTCCAGGCCAACGCCGTAGGTGGTCTGGAAGTCCACCGCCAGTGCCTGAAGGATCGGCGCCCGGGTCTCATCGGCCCAGATGACGAGAGTAACCTCAGGCTCCGGTGGAGCGGTGGTCGGTTGTGGAACGGCGGTGGGCTCGGCGACGGGCACCGCGGTTGGTTGTGGCTCGGCAGTGGGCTGGGCGCAGGCGGCCAGGGCCACCGTAATCGCCATGGCTGTCAGTGCCATGCGCCAAAGATTCGTTCGGTTCATCTTCTCTCCTCCATGATCCTCAAACAGAGTATGTGTAGGTGTTGCACGGTTCCGATCGACTCTCTAATGTCTGGCTAGATCCGCCTCTCACCTCCCTAAGGTCTGGGTTGCCCGCCTGAAGTGCCGTCCTTGCCATCCGGCTCGAGGGTCAGCCGCAGGCCGGCGCGGAGCTTCTCCAATAGGCCCTGCAGCTGCTGTCGTTCGGTGCTCCGGAGCAATTCAAGTCGCTGCTCGAGGTACCGCTCGTGGGCATGGGAGACCCTGGTCAGCTGGTCGGCCCCCTCCGGGGTCAACAGCACTCGCTGCGCCCGGCGGTCGTCAGGATCGGGCCCCCGGCGAACCCAGTTGCGCTGTTCCAGCTCATCCACAACGCGGGTGATCGTGCTCTTGGAAAGCAGCAGGCGCTCACTCAATGTGGTGAGGCGATGGGCGGTGTCATCTTTCAGTAATGTCAGTACGCGGAATTGGGAAGTGCTGAGATCGAACGTAGTAAGGACCTGGCGGTCGCTGGCGTCCGAGTAGACGTAGACTTCATGGATCATTTGATAGAGCTGATGAGCGGCGGAGGAGTTGCCGCCGGGGACCGAGGCTTGGGGGATCATCATTCCCTGGTCAACAGTACCGCATGCAATAATTGCATGCGGTACTAATTCTCGCGCACAAGCGGCGGGTTGTCAACGGGAGTTTTCAGGG
>CAYHJH010000245.1:0-2965 GCA_964356605.1 uncultured Anaerolineaceae bacterium | reverse complement strand
CCGTTCAGAAAGGCGCAGAGCGTCCGCATGCCTTCCTTCAACTCTCCCGTCGAGCGCTTGAACTCCAGGGTCGGTCCCTCTCCTTGCTTCAGGAGCCGGACTAGTTCCTTTTGATTGGTGGGGGATTTCGGGATCATGTCAGCCTCCACCGGACCGCGAATAGGGATTTGAGCGCGTGCCTCTGGCGTAGTTGCTTTTCGATCCGCCCGATCAGCTCGTCGCGCTGTGCATCGATGGCGTCCTGCGCGTCGAAGAGTTCCCGGCGCATACGGTTGCGGGTGGTCTCCAGCGCTTTAAGCGACTTCTGGGCTTCCAGCTTGTCATGGAGCGAACCGGCCAACGCCGCCCCCCGGCGGGCCTCACGGATCTGCTTGTCGAGCTCCTTGATCTCCCGTTCCAGACCCAGCTTGAGATCGTCGGACCAGCGGTCGAGCTTCAGGACCTCCTCATCGAAGAACTTCCCGTTCCGCTCCTCGACCTGATGGATCTTGCTCTGCATCTCGGCCTGACGGATTGCCGATAGGTCCGGCGCGGGGCCCGGCGATTGGCTCTCGACCTTGCAGGGCAGGAGCATCAGCTTCCGGCAGATTTCCTCGTCGAGCGTTTTCCCGGAATCGGTCCGCCCGGCAAAGATTACGAACTCCTCCGTGTCGAGAGATTCAACGGTAAGCTTCGATAGTTTGAGCCACCCGGAGGAACCAACAAGGGGTTTGAGAACGCTGACCACCTGGCGATGGGCGGCATAGTCCAGCCTCACCGTCGCCGGGAGAAGTTCGCGGGACAGGGCCTGTTCGATGACATGAGCGGCGAGGGGATGGTCCTGGCGGTAGAACGTGTCACCGTTCTTCTCCGCCTCCTTCCAGTCGAAGTGATACCAGCCCTGCCGGGCGCGCGCACCGGAATAGAGGAAGCGCGGCTGCTCAGCTTCGAAGCGGGCCTCGCCGTCCAGCTCGGTGCGCGTCAGTTCCAGAAGACACCGCTCGCGGTTGGACAGGGTCTCCAGCGCCTTGTCGCGGTAGACGCGCAGGCGCGCGCTCACGTCCTCGTCGAAATGCTCAAGGAGCACCTCGCGGGTCTGGGCCATGCGGGCCTGAATCTGCTCGTCGAGTTCGGCCTGAAGCCGGTCGAACGCAGCCTTGATTTCCTCTGCGTTGCGGCAGGTTTGGTAGACTTGGGCGATGCGCCGCTCGATGTCCACGCCGGATTCGAGTGCGCCCAACACCTCGTCGCTCGCCCCAAAGACACCGTCGAAGAGTTTGAACTTCTCGCTCAGGAGTTCGAGGACACGCTGGTCGGCCTCGTTGCGGCGGTTCAGGAAGTTGACGACCACCACGTCGTGCTTCTGCCCATAGCGGTGGCAGCGGCCGATGCGCTGCTCGATCCGCTGGGGGTTCCAGGGGAGGTCGAAGTTGACGACCAGGGAGCAGAACTGGAGGTTCACGCCCTCCGCTGCCGCCTCGGTGGCAACGAGGATGGTCGCGTGATCGCGGAAGTGCTCCACGATGGCCGCCTTAATGTCCACGGGCCGGGAGCCTTTGACCACTTCCTGCCCGGCGTGTCGTTCGCGCCACTGCTCGTAGACGACCCTGGAGTGCGGGTCGTTGTTCGAGCCGTTGACCATGACGAGCTGGTCCTTGTAGCCCCGGCCGGAAAGCAGGTCGAATAGGTATTGCTGGGTGCGGCGCGACTCGGTGAAGATCACGGCCTTGCGCTGCGCCCCCAGCCGCTCGGCTCGCTCGAAGGCGACCTTGAGGGCGGGTATGAGCGCCTCGCCCTTGGCGTTTACGGAAATCTTGCGGGCCAGCTCCGCGAAGCCGCGCAACTCGGCAAGCTCCGCCGCAAGTTTTGCTGGATCAACTGGATCAATAGGCTTCTCTTCCTGCGGTTCTTCCTCTTCGAATTCCTCTTCCTGCTCCTCCATCTCGTCCTGGAGTTCATCCAGGCCTTCCATGTCCTCGTCTTCCAGGAGGGGGCCTTGCTCGGCCGATAGGTCTTCAAGCCGGGCGATGAGGCGGTCCAGCGTTTTCGCAATGGCGAAGGTGGACGAGGCCAGCAGTTTCCGCAGGACCAGCGTGATGAGCGTGCGCTGGCTGGCGGGCAGGGCGATCAGCCCTTCGCGCTGAAGGTATGCAGAGATCCGCTCGTACAGCGCGTACTCCTCGTCGTTCGGCCGAAAATCCTGCGTCACGGGGACGCGCCGCGTGAACGGGATGTACTCGACCACCTGTTTGCGGAGCGTCCGGGTGCAGATGGGGCGAAGCCGGTTTCGCAGTTCGGCGTTGCGCATTCGCTCATCCACGGTTCGGACGAACTGGTCCCGGAACGAGGCCGCGTCGCCGAAGATGTGGTCGTCGATGACGCTGGCCAGGCCGTACAGCTCCATAAGCGAGTTCTGGAGCGGCGTAGCTGTAACCAGGAGCTTCGGCGCTTGCGCGACCGCGTCCACGATGTTGCGGGCGAGCTTGCTGGATTTGCGGAAGACGTTCCGAAGGCGGTGCGCCTCGTCGATGACGACCAGGTCCCACGGGACGCGGCTGATCTCCTGGGCTTTCGCCGACGCAAAGTGGTATGAGCAGACGATCAGCCGGTCCGCCATGACGAACGGGGTGGGGTTCCCGGCCTCCACGATATCGTTGTAGACCTTCGAGTCGAGGATTGCCGTGGGCAGGTAAAACTTGGATTCGAGCTCCTGCTGCCACTGCTTGCGCAGGATCGCGGGCACGATGAGAAGGATGCGACGCCTCCGCTCTGCCCACCGTTGGTCGATGACGATGCCCGCCTCGATGGTCTTCCCCAGGCCAACCTCGTCCGCCAGCACGACCCCGCGCGTGAGCGGCGAGCGAAGCGCGAAAAGAGCGGCATCCACTTGGTGGGGATTGAGGTCCACGCGGGCGCCCGCGATGGAGCGGGAGATCGACTCGATGCTGCCGGTCGCCGCTCGGAGCGTCAGCTCGTGTGCCCAATA
>CAYHJH010000244.1:0-2973 GCA_964356605.1 uncultured Anaerolineaceae bacterium | reverse complement strand
GGATGCTGCGCGAGGGGTAGGGGGTGAGGGCGAAAGATCGTTTTTCAGCAAGCACCCAGGATAGAATGGCGCTGTGAACTGGGGGCTGATTGGGAACGGATGGGCAGTTTCCGGGCTGAGCCGGCACATCGCCGACCAACGGGTCCGGCACGCTTACCTCTTCACTGGCCCGGACGCGGTTGGCAAGCGCACGCTGGCCATGCGATTCGCTCGGGCGCTGAATTGCGAGAAGGCTCCCCGTCCGGGAGAAATCTGTGACGACACAATATCTGAACCCTGCCGTGTCTGCCGAACAGTTCCACTTGGAGCCTATCCAGACCTGCACGTCCTGACCCCGGAAGAGTCGATCCGGGTGGATGAGATCCGCCAGCTGCAGAGTCGGCTGGCGCTGGCCCCCTACGAAGGCCGCTGGAGGATCGCCCTGTTGACGGACTTCCACCAGGCGACCATCAGCTCCGCAAACGCCATGCTCAAGACGCTTGAAGAACCACCCTCCCGGGTGGTCCTGCTGCTGACCTGTCCGGAGGCGGAATCGCTCCTCCCCACGGTCGCCTCGCGCTGCGAGATCGTGCCCCTGAGGCAGGTTCCGAGCGCGACCATCGCACAGGCCTTGCGGGAGCGAGATGTTGAGCCCGAGAAGGCCGAGCTGCTTGCAGCTATTTCGGGTGGGCGGCCTGGGCGGGCCATCTCACTCGCCGAAGATTCCGCCACGATGCGAGTGCGCGAGGCCGCCTTCCAGGAGCTTGGCGATCTCTTGGAGATGGATTTACCTGGTCGGTTTGCATATGTAAATCGGTTGCTCAGTAAGGGGGAACTTCCTGAGCAGCGACGTCGAGTCGAGGGGGTCCTGGATGAATGGCTGAGCCTATGGCGGGATCTGCTGTACCAGGGCTACGGAGCGGAGGTGGCTGCCCGTAATCCAGATCGCCTGCCCGCGATGGCGCGCCGGACCAATGCGCTTACGCCGGCCCAGCACCGCTTCATCGTAAACACCATCGCGGAATCCTTGCAGGCCGTCGAGGCAAACGCCAATCTTCGGCTTACGCTAGAGACATTGCTGATTGATTTGCCGAGCTGGGAAGGGAACGGGACCGGAGAGGGTGCCTAACGCGGTTCGACGACGAAACGGATCGCCGTGCGCTCTTTTCCTTCGATGTCAACCGTCGTGAATTCGGGCATGCAGACGACGTGCAGGCCGTCTTCCTGGAGATACCCGCGGGCGATGGCGATGGCCTTGACCGCCTGGTTCACCGCGCCGGCACCGATCGCCTGAACTTCCGCCCGGCCGTGCTCCCGGATTACGCCGGCGATGGCGCCCGCTACGGCGGAAGTGCGCGATAAGGCCGAAACTTTGATAATGTTCATCGGGCCATTTAACTCTTGTGTGGCCGCGTTGGTCCTCAGCCCGTGGGGCGTTTGTAAAGGATTCGAGGAGGCGAGCAAGCAGCCGCTTAGACCTGGTTGAGCTTGGCGACCTCCTCCGCATCGAATCTGACCTCCTCGTTCCCGGACAACTTCTCACGAATCTTGCCGACAATCAAGTCCAAGTGCGCGTCGTGCAGCACATAGTCCAAGTTGTCGGCGGGGACGGTCAGGATCGGGCAAAGCGTGAACTGTTGCGCCCAGTTCTCGTAGAGCTCGTTTAGCTGAGCCAAGTACTCTGGCCGGATGGCCTGCTCGTAGTCTCGGCCGCGGCTTGAGATTCGCTGCACTAAGGTATCCACCGAAGCCCGCAAGAAGACGACCAGATCTGGAGGCGGTAAGAACTCCGTAAGCACGACGTAAAGGTCACGGTAGGTCCGGTAGTCCCGTTCTGTGAGGTGGCCTTCGAGGTACAGGTTGTGCGCGAAGATCTCGGCGTCCTCATACACACTGCGGTCCTGGATCGCCGAACCGAGGTGATCCGAGATTTCTTTGTGGGACCGCAGCCGCCGGGAGAGGAAGAAAATCTGGGATTGGAATGACCAGGCCGGCATGTCCTGGTAAAAGTCGGCCAAGTATGGGTTCTGCACTTCGGGCTCGAAGAAAGGTGTCCAATCGAGCCGCGCTGCCAACAGTTGCACGAGAGTCGATTTGCCGACGCCAATATTCCCGGCCACTGCTACAAACCATTTCATTGAGCGAACCCGCCGGCCAAGTCTCTAACGCCGAGTGCGATTACCACACCTGTGTCTCACGGAAGGTCAAGGCCTGGCCTCCTCTTCGAGCGGCAAGTGCTGCTGAAAAGGAGGGATCTGCAGCGCCTGGCGGATGCGGTTGACCACTCGGTCGAAGTGCGCAGGCTGCTCGACAAAATTGAGCTGGCTCGTGTCGATCGTCAGCACCGGAAGGTCGCGGGGATTGGCGAAGAAGGCTTCATAGGCCTGGTTGAGCTCGCCGATGTATGCCAGCTCCATGTTTCGCTCGTAGGGGCGGTCGCGCATCTCGATCCGCTGCATGGCGGCCTCGGTCGAGACCCGAAGGAAGACGATCAGGTCGGGGATCTGGATCCGTTCGGCCAGGGCTCGATGGACCAGTTTGTAGGTGTCCAACTCGTCGCCGGCCAGGTTCAGGCCGGCAAAGAGGGCGTCCTTGGCGAAGGTGTAGTCGGCGATCAAGCTGCCCCTGGCCAGTGCCTGAGGGACGGCCTCGTGTTGTTGTCGATAACGGCTTAATAGAAAGTAGATCTGAGTCTGAAATGCGAAACGTTTACGATCGGCGTAGAAGTCGGAGAGGAAGGGATTTTCTTCAAAAACCTCTAAGAGCAGCTGTGAATCGAAGACCGGTCGCAGCAGGCGCGCCAAGGAAGTCTTGCCGACGCCGATCACACCTTCGATAGCCAGGTACATATGGATAGGCTGCAGAGGACCGCGCAGGGAGCCTTAGGATAATCGGGTTCGGGTTCGCTGACAACCAAGAAAAGCTGGGGAAGGGGCTTGCAGGCGCGGTGGGTTGAGCCAGCCAGCTGAGAGCTTGCAGTGCGGCCACGCCTTG
>CAYHJH010000243.1:0-2982 GCA_964356605.1 uncultured Anaerolineaceae bacterium | reverse complement strand
CTGACCGCTTCACACTTCCTGTCTGCCCTGCAGCGCCTCCGCAAGCGTCCGCGTGTCGGCGTATTCCAAATCGCCTCCTACCGGAAGCCCTCTGGCGAGGCGGGTCATGCGGACTTGGCTGCCGCGTAGCACATCCTTCAGATACATTGCGGTAGCCTCCCCCTCCAAAGTAGGGTTCGTTGCCAGGATCAGCTCCTGGATCGCTTCTTCACTCACCCGTCGCACCAGCTCTTGGATTTTTAAGTTGTCCGGTCCGACGCCTTCGACCGGCGAGAGGGCACCGTGCAGAACATGATACCTTCCAGAGTAGGCATCGGTGCGCTCGAACGCCAGAACGTCGAGCGGATCCTCCACCACGCAGAGCACTCCAGCTTGGCGGCCGTCATCCCGGCAGATGCCACAGGGATCGAGCTCGCGAGCGGTGATATTGAAGCAGCGGGAGCAGAACACCGTACCCTGGCGCACAGCCTCCAGCGCCTGCGCCAGTTCTCGGCTCTCCCCCTCCGGAGCCTTGAGCAAATAATAGGTCAGCCGTGAGGCAGTCTTCGGCCCGATGCCAGGCAGTCGAGAGAAGGCCTCGATCAGGCGCTCGACCGGGCGCGGCATGGCGGCACCCATGCTGGCTACTGATCGGACTCGTCGCTGAAGGGACTCAGGCGGCGGGCTGCCATCAGTTGAGATTCCTGGATCGCCTGGTTCACCGCCAGCAGAACCAGCTCCTCCAGCCGCTTGGAGTCTCCCGAGGTCAAGAGTTCGGTGGCAATGACAACTTGCAGGCACTCCTGCGTCCCGCTCATGACGACTTTCACCACTCCACCGCCCGCGCTGGCCTCTACCCGGCGGTCTGCCAGCTCAGCCTGCGCGGAGCGCAATTCCTCTACCAGACGTCCTCGCTGGTCTTTGTCCACCGCGTCGCGGCTCACTGTCCCTCACCGGCCTCTTCGACATCCGGCGGGAGCTGCTCATAGTCCACGACCTGTGCGCCGAGGTCGCGCAACGCCATGGCAACCATCCCATCCTCCTGAATCGGCGGCGGCGTGGCCGAAGACCTGGCCTCCCATTCCTCAATGAGCACACAGTGGATCCCGAACGGCGTACCCAGGACCTCCGCAAGTGCTTCCGAGATCAGATCCAAGTTGTGTCCCTTCTGCATCTTCTCGCGCAGCAGATCGCTTTGAAATCCCAATACGAGGCCGCCCTGGCTGACGCCCATTGGCTTGCTTGAGTTCAGCAGCGCTTGCGCCCGCGGGTCGCGCCGGTGGGCGGCCGCCAGCAGCTCCGGCCAGGAATCCAGCACCGCTTGGAATCCAACCGCGCTGACCGCTACCGGTACAGAGGGTTCCGATGGCGGCTTGGCCGCAGGCTGCTCTCGCGCCACACGCGAGGCCGGGCGGGGATTCCTGGGCAGCCCTTCAGGATTGATCTTTTGCTGCCTGACCGGAGCATCGCCTCGGCCAGAGCTTTGGATTTCGTCCGTGCCTGGCTTCTGGATTGGGGACGGCGAGGATTCTTGCTCACTTCGATCAGGGTGAACAGCTTCAAGAAATGCGAGCTCCAGCTGCAGCCCCGGTTGCCAGCTGCCGGGTTGTCCGCGGGTCGCCTTGCTGAAGGCCCGCATCGCCCTCAATAGCTGTTCCAACTCCAAGCGCTCCGCCAGTGTCTGGGTCTGTTGCTGATCCTCCCTTCCCGCTTCCCCCGTCTGCTCTTCACCCATCTGGACCAGCAGTACTGAGCGAAGCGAGATCACCACCTGCCGTGCCAGTTGGCGCGGGTCCGTGCCTGAATCCAGCGCCCGATTGAGTACGGTCAATCCTTTGCCGATCTCTCGGTCCGCCAACGCTCCGATCAGATCGCGAACAACCTCCGTCGGCGCCGTCCCGAGCAACTCCTGGGCCTGTGAGAGCGTGACCTGCTCGCCCATGGACACAAGCTGATCCAAGAGCGATATCGCGTCCCGCAGGCTCCCAGTGGACTGGCGGGCGATCAGGTCCACCACCTCTCGATCGAGTTTGAAACCTTCTTGCGCGATCTTGTTTCGGAGATATTCGGTGATCACCGCGACCGGGATCCTGCGAAATTCATGTCGCTGACATCGCGAAAGAACGGTTGGTGGGATCTTGTGCACCTCGGTCGTGGCCAAGATGAAGATGGCATGTGGTGGAGGCTCTTCCAGGGTCTTCAACAACGCGTTGAATGCCGCCGTGGACAGCATGTGAACTTCGTCCACGATATACACTTTGAAGCGGCCTTCGTTCGGCGCGAAGTTAATCCGCTCGCGCAATTCCCGGACGTCATCGACACTGGTATTCGAGGCCGCGTCGATCTCAATCAAGTCAAGGAAACGACCACCATTGACGGCCAGGCAGGGCGCGCAGCGGTTGCACGGGCGGTCGGCAGGAGACTCGGCCAGGCAGTTGGCGGCTTTGGCTAATAGTCGCGCGGTCGTCGTCTTTCCGGTTCCGCGAGGGCCTGCGAAGAGGTAGGCATGCGCCAGCCGCTCACGCCTGACTGCGTTTCGCAGGGTCTGTACAACATGCTCCTGCCCGCTGACCTGATCCCAGGTCTGCGGTCGCCACTCTCGATACAGAACTTGTGTCATCGAATGATTCGGTTCGAACGCTTGGGAAACTCGTGGGAGGGCGAGTGTATCAGACGCTCAGATGCCGTGCAAGGTTCGAGGCCAAGTTCTGCGGTTTGATGCTGAGTGGTGCCCTGGGGGCTCTGATAAGCCCACCGATCAACCCACCGCGGCCAAGCCAGAATTGCACACGCTGCCAGCGTCCCTCCGGGAACCAAGCTATAATGGAGGGGCGCCAGGGCCTGGAGCGAGATATGCCGAATTTCGGACCACCCGAGCTGATCATCATCGCGTTTATTGCCCTGCTTCTCTTTGGAGTCGGGCGGTTGGGCCGGCTGGGAGGCGAGCTCGGGCGCGGCATCCGTGAGTTCCGTAAGGGTCTAAAAGACGAGGAACCCCCACAG
>CAYHJH010000242.1:0-3026 GCA_964356605.1 uncultured Anaerolineaceae bacterium | reverse complement strand
GATCAGCTGGGGGTGGATATCGAGCAGGTGCAGGTCGTCACCGGCGACACAGACCAATTCCATTGGGGGACCGGAACCTTCGCCAGCCGAGGCGCGGTGGTGGCGGGGAACGCGGTCAACGAGGCGGCCAAGGATGTGCGGGCCAAGATTCTGAAATTCGCCGGCGAAGAGCTGGAGGTGGCGGAGGCGGACTTGGAGCTGGTCGGCGGAGAAGTGCGGGTGCGGGGTGCTCCAACCCGATCGATTTCCTTGGGCAAGCTGGCCGCCAAAGCCAACCCGCTGCGCGGCGCGGTCAAGCCGGGAACCGAACCGGGGCTGGAGTCCACCAACTACTTCGGCCCGGCCCGCGGCGCCACGGCCAACGGGGTTCACGCCATGATCCTGGAGGTCGATCCGGAGACGATGCTCATCGAGATCCACAAGTTCGTGGTCGTGCACGACTGTGGCCGGGTGATCAACCCCATGATTCTGGAAGGGCAGGTGCACGGCGGAGTCGCACAGGGGATTGGGAACGCTTTCTACGAACAACTGGTTTATGACGAGAACGGTCAGTTGTTGACCGGTTCTTTCATGGACTACCTGCTTCCCACCGCCTTGGACGTGCCCAGGATCGAAGTCGGCCACGAAGAGACTCCCTCGCCGCTCAACCCGCTGGGGACCAAAGGTGCAGGAGAGGCGGGCGCCATTCCGGTGGGCGCGCTCTTTGCCCAGGCGCTGGAGGACGCGCTTCAGGTCGATCGCTTGGAGATTCTCGAGATTCCGTTGAGCCCCAGCAAACTTTGGGAACTGGTCCGGGCCGCCGACGCGGGCTAACGGCTCTCACCCAAGATCGCACTGTGTGTCATCCAACTCCGGGTGTTTGTGGCTGGGGGTCGGTCAGTGCGCGAACTCATGGTTCAACCCGAGGCCTACCAGGCAGTTGAAGATCGGATCGTCGCAACGATGAGATTGACCCGATGATCGCCGTGACTGGAGCGGGGGGGAAGACCGGCCGCGCCATGATCCAAGAGCTTGCGAGTCGTGGCCAGCGTGTCCATGCGCTTGTGCGGAGCGAGCAACAGGCCAGCGCGGCAATCGAAGCTGGAGCGGCCGAAGCGGTGCAAGTCGACCTGTTGGAGCCCTCCAGTCTGACGCCCGCCTTCGCCGGCGCGCAAGCTATTTATCACATCTGTCCCAACGTTCATCCGGGAGAACTCGAGATCGGGAGAAACTCCATCACCGCGGCGCAGCAGGCCGGCGTGGAGCGGTTTGTCCTGCACTCGGTTCTGCATCCCCACACGCAAGCGATGCCCCATCACTGGAACAAGCTGCTCGTGGAGGAGCTCCTGATCAACTCCGGACTGGGGTTCACGATCCTGCAGCCGGCCAGCTATATGCAGAATGTGCTCGGTGAATGGTGGCGGGTCCGGCTGAGAAGCCAATACCACGTCCCCTATTCAGTGGCAGCCAGATTCTCACCGGTGGACCTGCTGGATGTGGCAGAGGCGGCCGCGATTGTTCTGACTACACCGAATCACGACGGTGCGATCTATGAACTGGCGGGGCCGGAGATCCACACCCCGGAAACCATGGCGCACGAGATGGGAGCAGCGTTTGGGAAGCTGGTAACGGCAGTCCAGGTCGACCTCGAAGAGTGGCGTAAGGGGATCGATCTGGACGAACCGCGAACCGAACTGCTTATCAAGATGTTCGAGTACTACGCAAGCCATGGGCTATGGGGAAATTCGCGGGTACTGGCCGACTTGCTCGGTCGAAGGCCGACCAGCTTGAGAGAGTTTCTTTTCAGGATCGTCCAGGAGGGCGCGACGGCATGAAGCAGTTTGATATTCTGGTCGCGGGCGCGCGCCTGCGCGGCCGTGGGGAAGACAGCTTCGACATCGGAATACGCGAGGGACGGATCCAAGCCATCGAGCCCAAGTTATCCGGGGAAAGCGACCTGACCGTCGATGCCAGCGGCAACTTGGTCAGCGAGTCCTTTGTCAATCCCCATCTACACTTGGACAAAGTCTTCACACTCGGGATGCTGGACGATGCGGCGATGAAGGACTACCACGCCGAATCGATGGGCAAGGCGATGAGCGCTATCGAACAGGCTGCCAAGGTCAAGGAGACCTATGACCGAGCCTGGATCATCGACAATGTGCGCACTGCGCTGCGCTGGGCCGCCAGAAACGGCAACACTCACATCCGCGCGTTCGCCGACGTGGACAGCAAGGCCAAGCTCGAGGGAGTGGCAGCTCTGATTGACGCGCGTGAGGAGTTCAAGGGAATCGTCGACGTCCAAGTGGTTGCCTTCCCGCAGGATGGGGTGGTCCGCGAACCTGGAACCGCGCAGCTCATCCGAGAAGCGATGGCCATGGGCGCCGACCTGGTGGGCGGGATCCCCTGGATTGAGTACTCCGATGCGGATGCGCAGAGCCACATCGATCAGATGGTTGAGATTGCGGTCGAACATGAGGCCGGGATCTCGATGCTGGTGGACGACGCAGGCGATCCCGGGCTGCGCACGCTCGAGATGCTAGCTCTCAAGACCATCGAAGTTGGCTGGCAGGGGAAAGTGTTAGCGCATCACGCACGGGCGATGGCGCTCTATCCCAAACCGTACTTCCAGAAACTTGCCGCGTTGCTCAAGCAGGCCCAGATCGGGGTGGTGTCGGACCCGCATACGGGTCCGCTGCACGCACGTGTGCGAGAGCTGCGGGAGGAGGGGGTGCGGGTCTGCCTGGGGCAGGATGATATTACCGACGCCTACTACCCCTATGGTCAGAACAACATGCTGGAGGTGGCCTTTCTTGCGTCTCACCTGTTGTGGATGACTGGGCGGCAAGAAATGGAGGTCCTTTACGACATGGTGACGGGGGACGCGGCTCGGGCGATGGGAATCCACAATCACAGACTCGAGGTTGGTGCGCCGGCTAATTTGGTCGTGCTCGACGCGCCGAATGTTCTCGAGGCCCTGCGATTCCACAGGGCCCCGCGTGCGGTAATCAGCCATGGACGGCTGATCGATGATCAAAGCGAATAAC
>CAYHJH010000241.1:0-3039 GCA_964356605.1 uncultured Anaerolineaceae bacterium | reverse complement strand
TGCTGGAGAAGTGGTTCCGGGATGGCAAGATCAATGACCTGTACGAAGGGACTGGTCAGATCAACCGCCTGATCGTTGCCCGGCGGATCCTGGGCTACAGCCGGGAGGAGCTCAATTAGCTGACGGTCGACGGTCGACGGTCGATGGCTGATCGCTGACGATCGACGGTCGACGGTCGTCGGTCGATGGCTGACCGCTGATCGCTGACGGTCGACGGTCGTCCGTCGTCGGTCGACTTTCGAGGGAAGCAAGTCGATGGCGTACAAAATCGCAAATGCCGCGGTGCTCGGCGCGGGTACCATGGGCGCGGCGATCGCGGCTCATCTGGCCAACGCCGGGATTCAGACTCTGCTGCTCGATATCGCGCCCACTGAGCTCACTCCCGAAGAGCGGGCCAAGGGGTTGACGCTCGAACATCCGCAGGTTCGCATGCGGATCGTGCGCCAAGGATGGGATCGCTGCCTGGCGGCCCGGCCGGCCAATCTCTTCAGCGAGCGGAGAGCGCAGCTCGTTTCACTCGGCAACTTCGAGGACGACTTCGAGCGAATCTCCGAGGCGGACTGGATTATCGAGGCGGTAGTGGAGCGTCTGCCCGTCAAACAAGAGCTCATGGCGCGCATCGAGGCTGTCCGCCCGGCGGACAGCCTCGTGAGCACCAATACCTCTGGTCTGCCGATCCGCAAGATCTCCGAGGGCCGCTCCTCCGAATTCCTGGCTCACTTCCTTGGCACCCACTTCTTCAACCCGCCTCGCTACCTCAAGCTGCTGGAGATCATCCCGGGCGAGCGCACCACTCCGGAGATCGTCGAGTTCATCAAGGAATTCGCCACCAGCCGGCTCGGCAAGGGAGTGATCGTCTGCAAGGACACCCCCAATTTCATCGGCAACCGGTTCTTCAGCATCGTGAACGCCTTCACCCTCGACTATGCCCTGGAGAATGGTTACACGGTCGAAGAGGTCGACCGGCTGACGGGCGAGCTGATCGGCTGCCCCAAGACGGCCACCTTCCGGCTGCTGGACCTGGTCGG
Organism: uncultured Anaerolineaceae bacterium; assembly: GCA_964356605.1. Lineage (GTDB taxonomy): Bacteria > Chloroflexota > Anaerolineae > Anaerolineales > E44-bin32 > JADFRG01. The sequence continues at coordinate 2,011 of CAYHJH010000241.1, read as the reverse complement.
CCTCGACGTGATGGGCGACGTGCGCAATCACCTGTACCCCGCGCTGGAAGGCGATCCATTCCGCGAGGTCCTGCGGAGCAAGAAGGTGGAGCAACTGGTTCTGGCCGTCGTCGGGCGCGGGTGGCTGGGCCGGAAGAGCGGCCAGGGCTTTTACAAGCGAGTCGAAACCGACGAAGGCCCTGAATTCTGGTGGCTGGACGCAGAAGGGATCGATTACCGACCGCCGGCCAAACCCAGGTTCGAATCCGTCGGGAAGCACAAGGACGTTGAAAACATCGGCGAGCGGCTGAAGCGGCTCGTCGCAGAAGAGGACCGGGCCGCCCAGTTCTTGTGGGCCACGACCTCTTTCGGCCTGCGTTATGCGGCCAGCCTGGTGCCGGGGGTCTCGGACGGCCTCCCCTCAATCGACAACGCCATGAAGTGGGGGTTCATGCACGAGCTTGGACCCTTCGAGCGTTGGGACGCGCTCGGCGTGGGTGCCTCAGTCGAACGGATGGAGGCGGAGGGCGATCCCGTCGCGCCGTGGGTGAAGGATATGCTCGCCGCCGGCATCGAGAGTTTCTACCAGTGGGAGCGTGGCCGGCCGATCGGCTACTACGACCCTACCACCCAGAGCTACCGGCCTATCCCCAAGGACCCCAGGGTCATCTCCATCGCGGCGCTGAAGGCCGATGGCCGAGAGCTGAAGGCTAATGCCAGCGCCAGCTTGGTTGACCTGGGCGAAGGCGTCCTGTTGCTTGAGTTCCACAGTCCGGCGAACTCGCTGGACGAGGACCTCTTGCGCATGGCGGAGGTCGCACTCCAGGAACTCGAGGCAGAGGAATGGAAGGCACTGGTGATCGGCAACCAGGGCAAGCACTTCTCGGCCGGTGCGAATCTCTTTGCCATGGCCGTCGCCGCCCAGCAGGGTGATCTGGAGCTGATCGATCAGGGAACTCGGGCTCTCCAGTCGACCCTGCAGCGCATGCGGGCCAGCCCCAAGCCGATCGTGGTGGCGGTGTTTGGGATGGCCCTGGCGGGCGGCGCGGAAGTGGTCATGGGAGGCAGCCGGGTGGTCGCGGCCGCCGAGAGCTACATTGGACTCGTGGAGGCGGGCGTCGGACTAATTCCGGCCGGGTCCGGAAGCAAAGAGCTGTTGCGGCGGGTGGTCGGTCCGGTGATGGTCACCAAGAACGCCGATGTCCTACCCCATCTGCAAAAGGTGTTCGAACTCATCGCGTTGGCCAAAGTCTCCGAGAGCGCCGAGCAGGCGCAAGAGATGGGATTCTTGGGACCGGCGGATCGCATCGTGATGAACCCGGACCACCTGTTGGCGGAGGCCAAGCGAGAGGCCCTGGGGTTGGTCGAGTCCGGGTATCGCCCTGAACCGAAGGCGAAGGTGTGGGCCGCAGGGCGGGATGCACTGGCTGACTTGAAACAGTTAGTCTGGAGCCTGCGCGAAGCCGGCTTCGCGACCGACCACGACGCGGTTGTGGCAAACCACTTGGCACACGTCCTCACAGGCGGTGATCTAAGTCAGCCGGGATGGGTTTCGGAAGACCACATTCTTGATTTGGAGCGGAAGGCGTTCTTGGCCCTCATCGCCGAGCCGATGACCCATGCCCGCATGTGGCACATGCTGCAGCATAGGAAGCCGCTTAGGAACTAGCTATCAGCCATCAGCGGTCAGCAGTCGGTCATCGACCGTCGACGGTCAGCCATCAGCCATCCGCGATCAGCTCAGCCCCATCCCGCGGGACCGGATTTCCTCTTGATGCTGACTGCTGATAGCTGATTGCTTATCGCTATGAGCGAAGGAGTAATACCATGGCACGTGAAGCGGTAATCGTAGCCGCAGTGCGTACGGCAGTGGGGAAGGCCCACAAAGGCGCCACACGCAACGTCCGGCCCGACGATTTAGCCGCGGCGGTCATTAAGGAATTGTTGCGCCGAGCGGACGGAGCGCTCGATCCTGCTCGGATTGATGACCTGGTGCTTGGGTGCGCCTATCCGGAAGGGGCGCAAGGATTGA
>CAYHJH010000240.1:0-3050 GCA_964356605.1 uncultured Anaerolineaceae bacterium | reverse complement strand
ATCACCGACTCAGTCATGAACCTGGTCATCCCGATCGTGCTGATCGGCACGCTCGGCCTCGAATTGCTGCTCGTCCCACTAGTCTTCACCGCGGTTCTCGTACTCACGCTGTGGGACTACGCCCGCCGGCTCGGACCGGTCACCGTCGCTATGCGGGATCAGTTCGGCAAGCTTAACGCCGGACTGGCCGAGACGATCGCCGGCATCGAGGTGGTCAAGGCCAACGTGCAGGAAAAGCACGAGTGGCGCAAGTTCACCCACAACGCCCGCGGCTACCGCGAGCTCTTCGTGCAGCACGGCGAGATCCAGGCGCGTTACTGGCCGATGCTGGCCTTCAGCCTGTTCTGGGCGGCGGGCTTCGCCCATGCCCTGCTGGTCTGGCAGGCGGGGCGCATCACTCTGGGCGAGGTTGTCGCCTACGTCGGCCTCTTGGGCGGCCTACGTTTCCCCACTTTCATCTCGCTATTCTCGTTTGACCTGGTGCAGCTCGGCTTGGCCGGCGCTCGCCGTATGCTGCAGCTCATCACGGCCTCGACCGAGCTGGACGAGAACCTCGCCGGCGTTGCCCGGCCAATGCGGGGCGAGGTGGCCTTCCACCACGTCACGTTCGGCTACAACGGCAGACCGGTGCTCAAGGACATCAGCTTTACTGCCCGCGCTGGCGAGACGATCGCCATCGTCGGCCAGACCGGCTCGGGCAAGTCGAGCCTTACCCACCTCATCAACCGCATCTATGACGCAGACCGAGGCCGGGTGGAGGTCGACGGCGTGGACGTGCGCGAGTGGAGCCTGGAATCGCTGCGCTCGCAGATTTCGACCATCGAGCAGGACATCTTCTTGTTCTCCGGACCGATCCGCGACAACATCGCCTTCGGCCGAGAGGACGCAACCGACGAGCAGATCAAGCAGGCCGCGCGTGAGGCCCGGGCGGACGAATTCATCCGCTCCTTCCAAGATAGTTATCAGACCGAGATCGGCGAACGCGGAGTCACCCTCTCCGGCGGGCAGCGCCAACGCATCGCCATAGCCCGCGCTTTCCTCAGCGACCCGCGTATCCTGATCCTGGACGACAGCACCAGCGCCATCGACAGCGCCACCGAAGACCAGATCCAGCGCGCCATGCGGCGCATCAGCCGCCAGCGCACCACTTTCCTGATCACCCACCGGCTCAGCCAGATCCGCTGGGCCGACCGGATCCTGGTGCTGCGCCAGGGCGAGCTGGTCGCACAGGGCACCCACGCGGAGCTGATGGCAACCAGCCCGGATTACCAGCGGATCTTCGCTCGCTTCGGCCGGTCGGATGGAGACGGCCGCGGCCCCGCGCCTCCCGGCGAGGGCGAGCGGCCGGCGGGAGAGTAGGCGCAGATGGGTTTCATCTTAGACGGGCTTGAGACCGAATCGTACGACCGGGAGTACGGTGACCGCGCGCTGGTCCGGCGAATCCTGGCGTACTTCCTCGAGCACAGTCGTGCGATCGCACTGGTCGTGTTCGTGCTCACATTGAACTCGGCCGCCGGCGCCGGCGCGCCGATCGCGATCTCGCGCGCGATCGATTTCGTGTCGACCGAGCCGACGCTGAGCAACATCGCCCTGGCCGGCGGGTTGGTACTCGTTCTGGGCGCGATCGCCTGGAGCGCCAACTTTATCCAGCAGTGGGTCTCGGCGCGCGTAGTAGGCGACGTGGTCCTGAACCTTCGGGAGGACGTGCTGGAGGCTACGATCCGGCACGACATGAGCTTCTTCGACAAGCACCCCTCCGGCAAGATTGTCAGCCGGGCGACCTCCGACACGCAGGACTTCTCGGACGTGGTCACGCTGGTGATCAACCTGGCCAGCCAGGCGCTGGTGCTGGTGATCCTGGCGGTCTGGCTGTTCGCGGTGAACGCGGCGTTGACGCTGCAGCTCGTGGCAATGGCGCCGCTGGCGGCCGCGCTGGCGCTGAGCTTCCGGAAGGTCGCGCGGCGGGTGACGCAGAACTCCAGGCGGGTGACGGCCAAGATCAACGCTCAAATCCAGGAGTCGATCAGCGGGATTGGCGTAGCCAAGGCCTTCCGCAAGGAGCGATTGATCTACGAGACCTTCGAGCGCAACAATCGGCAGGCTTACCAGGTGGGACTGCGGCGCGGCCTGACGCTGGTGACGATTTTCCCCATCATCGGCATGTCTACTGGCCTCGGGATGGGGCTCTTGGTCTTCACCGGCGGGCTCGGCGTCGAAGCTGGTCGGCTGTCACCCGGCGAGTGGTACCTCTACATGCAGGCGGTAATCTTCTTCTGGTGGCCGATGATGAGCATCGCCTCGTTCTGGAGCCAGTTCCAGGACGGGCTCTCGGCCGCCGAGCGGGTATTTGCGCTGATTGACGCCGAGCCGAACGTGCGCCAGACGGCGAGCCAGCCGGTGCAGAAGCTGGAGGGCGCGATCGAGTTCCGCCAGCTCGGGTTTGGCTATACGCAGTCGGAAGTTGTGCTGCCGGACTTCTCGCTATCGATCCGGGCGGGCGAGGCGGTCGCGTTGGTGGGGCACACCGGGGCCGGGAAGAGCAGCATCGCCAACTTGATTGGCCGCTTCTACGAGTTCCAGGGGGGCGAGCTGATCATCGATGGGGTGGATATTCGGCGGCTGGATCTGTCGGAGTACCGGCGGCAGATCGGCCTGGTGCCGCAGGATCCGTTCTTATTTGGCACGACGGTGGGCGAGAATATTCGCTACAGCCGGCCCGAGGCGAGCGATGACGAGGTTCGCCGCGCGGCGAAGCTAATCAGCGGCGGCGACTGGCTGGCGGACCTGCCCGATGGGCTCGAGACCCAGGCCGGCGAGCGGGGCGCCGACCTATCGATGGGTCAGCGACAATTGGTGGCGCTGGCACGGGTACTGCTCAAGGACCCGGGGATCCTGATCTTAGATGAAGCGACCGCCAGCGTCGACCCGTTCACCGAGATCCAAATCCAGGAGGGCCTGCGCGAGTTGCTGCGCGGCCGCACCTCGGTCGTGATCGCACACAGGCTGTGGACGGTGCAGAACGCCGACCGCATTATCGTGCTCGACCACGG
>CAYHJH010000239.1:0-3050 GCA_964356605.1 uncultured Anaerolineaceae bacterium | reverse complement strand
CAGATCGTCGAGCACCTCGACCTGCAAATCTTCGACCGACATCCCCGGAACCTCGGCCGTAATCAAGTAGGCCTGCTCATCGGCCTGCACATCGATCGGGAGCCGCCGTCCACCGTTGAACTCAGTCGGGAGGCGATAGGCCAAGTGTCTCGGAAAACCCCAATAGTGACGCATCATTTCTGTTCCTCCTGTCCTTTCTCTGTGTTTGTCAGAGCTGTAATAACTGTAACCGCACAGCATCAGAACGGGATATGCGCTGCGTAGGAGTTGCGTTAACCGTCCGGTGAATCCTGCTCTTCCGCGGCTCTTGTCCTCTTCCGACTCTTGGCCATTGCGATCGGGGAGCGAGGATGTGGGTAGAGCGGGGAGAAGCGAGTCTGGAGTTCGCGGTCCGGGAAGCGTTCCTGGGCGCGGACGCTGGAGAGAACCCCGAGAATCGAGCAGTGCATTCAAGTTCCAATAGAACCAATGTCAACCACTCCGACACGCAAGGCCACTTTTCATTGCCGATGAAATCTCGAACGAATAGCTGGGGGCTTTGAGCCCGGGGCCAAGCGGTGCGTCGGGCAGAATGTTTGAGAGATCGCAGGGGGGCTGGTGGATGGAGCGGACACGGTTGACAGACAATAAGCCCATCGAAGCCAGATCGGGGTTCAAGATCGGTTCATCAGCGGTGGCTTAGAATCGCCGCTGTGCCCGATCCACTCCGGCCAGGGACTACGCCCGGGCTGATCCTGATCTCGGCCAGCACCCTGGCGTTCGAGGTTACTCTCACCCGTCTGTTTGCCGTCCAACAGTTCCATCATTTCGCTTTCCTGGTAGTCAGTCTGGCCGTCATGGGATTTGCCGCCAGTGGCGCCATCCTGGCCTTCCAGCCGACCGCCCGCTCGCTGGCCAAGTTGGCCATGGCGTACGCCGGCTCGGTTTTTTCGGCATACCTCGTTATGAACTATCTACCATTTGATTCGTATAGCGTCGCCTGGGATCGGCGGCAGCTAGCCGTACTGTTGCTGTACTTCCTCTCCGCCGCCGCGCCCTTCGTGTTTGCCGGATGGACCGTGGGGAGCTGTCTGACGGCCGCCGGAGAGCAAGCCCACCGACCGTATGCCGCCAACCTGGCCGGCTCTGCCCTTGGGGTTCCGTTGGCGCTCGGCGCCATGCCGTTCATCGGCGCCGATGGCGCCGTACTGCTGGCGGTCAGCTTGGGCTTGCTGGCCGCCGCCAGTTTTTCGACCTGGACGCGTACGCGTTGGGTCACTCTGCTACTGGCAGGCTTGTCAGCTTTTGGGGCTTACCGGCTTCCTCCCGCGCTCGAGTTGCAATTGTCGCCCTACAAGCCACTCTCCCTGGCCCAACTCGCCCCCGCTGCCCGGTCAGCGCTCACTCGCTGGAGTCCCTCTGCTCGCCTGGATGTCATCGAAGAAGCTGGCACTCATGTGTATCCCGGGATCAGCCTGAATGCCGACCTGGATCTCCCTCAACAGACGGCTGTCTTCATCGACGGAGATGGCCCGCTCCCGATCACGGCCGCGGCTCCCGGATCGGCCGAGGCCCAGGCGCTGGCGAGCTACATGCCGGCAAGTCTGGCCTATGAGTTGCGGCCGGGAGGCAGGACCCTGGTGGTGCAGCCCGGCGCCGGGCTGGAGGCATTGGTGGCGTTGGGGTCAGGCGCCGCCCAAGTTCACATCACCCAGGACGAGCCGCTCGCCCTGGCTGCGGTCGCTGGCCCGTTTGCAGAGACGAGCGGCCGTTTGCTAGCGGACCCGCGCATCACAGTTCTGACTCGGCCTACCCGCGGCGGGCTGCTTGAAGGCACCGGGCAATACGACATCGTCGACTTCGCCTTGTCCGATCCGTTTCGCCCGGTGACCAGCGGTGCCTTCAGTCTACGTGAGCACTATCCGCTTACGGTGGAAGCATTCTCCGCCGGCTTGAACCGTCTCACTCCGGATGGTCTGCTCGTGATCACCCGCTGGATGGGCACCCCGCCTAGCGAAGCCGCCCGAGCCTGGGCGACGCTGCTTGCTGCCATGAGCGAGCAGGGCATTGACGAGCCTGGAGCGCAGCTGCTGGCCTTCCGGGGAATGCGCACGGTCACCATGATCGCCGGCCGCAGGCCGTTCTCAGCATCAGAACTGGAAACCGCGCGCTCGTTCCTCGAGCGCAACGCCTTTGATCCGATCTGGCTCCCAGATCTGCGGGAAGAGGAGCTCAACCGCCACAACCGGCTCCCTTCACCGGTCTACTACGAGCTGTTCACGCGCCTCATGACCTCATTTGAGGACACGATCCGGGACTACGACTTCAACCTGCGCCCGCCGACCGATGACCGGCCCTATTTCTTCCATTACTTCCGCTGGCGGCAAACGCCTGAAGTACTGGCCTCTTTGGGATTGATCTGGCAACCGTTCGGCGGCAGCGGTTACCTGGTGTTGGTCGCACTGCTGGCATTAGTCACCGCGCTGGCAGTGGTGTTGATCCTGATATCCCGGTTCGCCACTGTCCGCGGCGGAAGACTGCCTCTATCTGGTGTCGCCTATTTCGCGGCGCTGGGCGCCGGCTACTTGCTGGTGGAAATCCCGCTCATCCAGCGACTGACGCTGCTGCTCGACCGGCCGGCACTGGCCCTGGGAGTGGTGTTGTCTAGTCTGTTGCTTGCCTCCGGCCTCGGCAGCCGCCTCTCCACGCGAATGCCATTAAGAGCCACCCTCGCAGTCCTGGTGGTCTTGCTGGCACTCACCGTAGCCATCTTGCCCACGCTCGTCCAGATCGGGTTACCGTGGTCGCTGCCGGCCCGGCTGTCGCTTGCGATTGTGCCGCTGCTTGCGTTGGGGCTCCTGATGGGCGTACCGTTTGCTTCTGGATTGCGGCGTATCGAAGCCTCGGCGATCCCATGGGCCTGGGCGATCAACGGGGCAGCCTCCGGGATCAGCGGGGTGCTGGCAGCCATGATCTCGCTCGACCTGGGGATCCGGGCCGCGCTGTCGGCCGGAGCTTTGTCCTACCTTGCCGCCTGGTTCGCGGCTCGGCGCCTGCCTCCCGAATCCTAG
>CAYHJH010000238.1:0-3053 GCA_964356605.1 uncultured Anaerolineaceae bacterium | reverse complement strand
TGGGTTAGCGTTTCGCGCGCTTGGGGGCCTTGGCAGACGGGTTCGGGACATACGCCTGCCGCAGCCTAATCGGCTCTGCTTCCCGCCCGCGAAGCCGCAAGTTGAGCATCTCCACCAAGACCGAGAAGGCCATCGCAAAGTAGATGTAGCCCTTGGGGATTAGGAAGTCCAGGCCTTCTGCCAGCAGCGAGACACCGATCAACAGCAGGAAGCTGAGAGCCAGAATCTTCACGGTCGGGCGTTCGTTGACGAAGCGGCTGATCGGTCCGGATGCGAAGAGCATAATCAAGACCGCGATCACGATCGCGGCCACCATCACCGCAAACTGGTCGGCCATGCCTACCGCAGTGAGCACCGAGTCGAGCGAGAACACGATGTCGAGCAGCATGATCTGGACCACGACGCCGGTAAACGAGGCCCGAACACGGGCGGAGCTGTGGCCGGTCTGGCCTTCGAGCTTGTCGTGAATCTCAAAGGTGCTCTTGGCCAGCAAGAACAGCCCACCAGCAATCAGGATGATCGCTCGTCCGGAAATCCCTCTGCCGAAGATCACGAAAAGCGGCGCGGTGAGGCCGGTCAGCCAGCTGATCGAAAACAGCAGCGCGATGCGAGTCAGCATCGCCATGAGCAGTCCAACCTGCCGGGCCCGCGTCTGCTCGGCCACGGGGAGCTTTCCGGCCAGGATGGAAATGAAGATGATATTGTCGATGCCGAGCACGATCTCCAGGGAGGTTAGAGTCAGCAGTGCGATCCATTGCTCAGGGTCGGTGATCCCATTCATTTAGCTCTTCCTTTTTGTCAGGCCCAGTCGCGGACGACCAGTCGATCGCCCATCCGAATCTCCTTGGAGGAGCTCAGATTAAGCGCCCACTGAATCCGCCGGCCACCTTCCAGGATGTCTTCCCGCTTGCCGGCGAAGCTGAGCCGCAGATGCCCCTCCATGCCGAACTCGCTGCCCGCGACGCTCACCACCAGCGCTCGCTCCAGCAGCCGCTCTGACAGCTCCTGTGAATCCGCTCCATAGTGTGAGGCGTCTGGGAAACAGTACAGGGCTCCCTGCGGTTTTACGGTTTTGAGACCCGGGATTTGAGCCAGCGCCTCCAGCATCGCGTCGCGGTTGGACTGGATCGTCGCGCGCAGGTCATGCACCACCCGCTGATCGCCGCGCAAGGCGCCTTCGGCTGCGGCTTGCGACAGCACCGATGGGTTCGAAGTCATCTGCCCCTGAACTTTCTCGATCGCCCCAACCAGCTCGCGTGGCCCAACTGTCCAACCGAGGCGCAGCCCGGTCAGGCCGTAGAGCTTCGAGACACCGTTGATCACGATCACGTGGCTGCGGTCGAGCGCCTCGTCGGTGTATCCAAACGGTGAAGGCGCTTCCAGCCCGTCGAATACCAACTCGCGATAGATGTCATCCATGATCAGGTAAACGCCCTTGCTCTCGCAGAAGCGGACGACCTCGGCTAGCCCTTCCGCTGGAAATATCAGTCCGGAAGGGTTATTTGGGCTGTTGAGCAGGATCACCCGAGTCCGCGCCGTAACGGCCTCGAGCAGCGCGCCTGCGCTGGGGAGCAGCGTGCCTGGCTCGGGCGGAACAATCACGGGCACGCCGCGAACGAGTTTCACCAGCTCCGGGTAGGTCACCCAGTATGGCGCTGGGAAGATGACCTCGTCGCCGGGGTTCACGACCGCCAGCAGCGCGTTGAAGAGCGAGTGCTTCGATCCATTAGAGGCGATGACGTTGCCCGCCGGGATTTCACGGCCGTAGGCCTCGGTCATATAGGCCGCAATCGCCTGCCGCAGCGAGGTCACCCCGCCGGCGGCGGTGTACTTCAAGTAGCCTCGGTCCAGTTCGGCGCGCGCCGCCGCGAGTGCGGTTTCCGGGGCTCGGTTCGTCGGCTCCCCAATTCCAAGGTGGATCACCGGCTTTCCCTCCGCCCGCAGCCGGGCTGCGCGTTCATTGAGCTGGAGGGTGGCCGATTCCTCGATCCCGGCTGCAAGTTCACTGATTCTCATCGCGGTGTCAGCCCCTTAGAAGCAAGGCACCATTGTATTCTGAAACCGGTGAATGGCCTCTAACGCAGCCGTCCATATCCGGGGTGCCCTCGGCGGAGTGAGCTGACCCGAAGTTATAATCGCCCCGACTGGAGGCCCCCATCGCAAGCTCAAATCTGATTCTCACGCTGGGCAAGGTGATCATTGCCGCCGCCTGGGCGGACCATCACGTCGCGCCCGAAGAGATCAACAGCCTCAAGGACCTGCTGTTCCGCCTTCCGGAACTGACCGGGCGAGAGTGGGCCATGCTCGAGATGTACATCGAGGCCCCGGTCGGGGAGGCCGAGCGGCAACGGCTGGTTGAACAGTTGCTGGACCAGCTGCGCACGTCCTCCGACAAGGCGCTGGCGAGGCGGGCCCTGGACGAATTGGCAAATGCAGACGGAATGGTCACGGAGCAAGAGCGGACCGTCGTGGAGGCGATCCGATCGGATATCGAACAGGTGGGCGTCGGGATCTTTGGCCAGATTGGGAAAATGGTCAGCGGGTCGATCGCTCGCCGCCAGGAGGCGTTGCGAGAGGCTCCAAACCGGGAGGAGCATTTCGAAGACTTCATCAAGAACAAGGTGTACTACGGAGTTCGGCGCCGGCTCGAGCTAGGCGAAGCGGCGTTGTCTATCCAGGACGCAGACCTGCGGCTGCTCTGTCTCGCCGGAGGCCTGATGGCACGCGTCGCCCATGTGGATCTGGAAGTCACCGAGGATGAGATCTCCGCGATTGTTGCGGCGCTTCAGAAGGGCTGGCAGCTAGGCCGCGACGCGGCGGCTTTCGTCGCTGAGGTGGCGGTATCCGAAGTCGGCCCAAACTTGGACTATTACCGCTTGACGCGAGAATTCTTTGAATCTACCGAAGAGCAAGAGCGGGTCGAGTTCCTGGAGGTGTTGTTTGGCGTCGCCAACGCGGATGGGCGCGTCTCCAACGAAGAGACGGAGGAAATCCGCGCCATCGCCAACGGTTTGTTGCTCACCCACAAACAGTTCATTGAGGCCAAGCTGACG
>CAYHJH010000237.1:0-3087 GCA_964356605.1 uncultured Anaerolineaceae bacterium | reverse complement strand
GGCGGCACCTGGCTGCCCCTGCTCCTGGGTCAGGAGCTGGCCTTCCCCTTGTGACAGCAGCCAGAGCGCGATCAGTCCCAGGGCCAGATGCGTGCTCAGCTGGGGCGCGTACCCTCCGGCCATGAGCAGCGGGATGGCGAGGCCCGCGGGATGTCGACGACGAAGGCCGGCCAGCGCTGCCGCCGCGCAGGCCCACAGGCTCAAGGCGTAGAGCGGCCATGGCAGATACAGAGTTAATCCCACCGACCAGATGGCCATGACTCCCGTCAGGGCGGGCTGGACCGAGAATACCAGGGCGAACGCAAGCGCAGGCAACGCAGCGATTAGCCAGGTCCACCGCACGGGCCCACGGAGCGCAAGCCAACCGCCAAAGGCCAGGCCGGAGCCCACGACGAGCAGTTCCCCCAGGTTGAAGAAGAGTAGCCCCATCCCGGATGGGCCTGAGCGCCCGAGCGCCACCGGTAGCGCAGCGGCCGCCGAGTAGAGCTCCCCCGCGATCAACGCGCCAGTGGGGAGCACGAAAGCGAGGGAATGCGACCACCCGAGCGACCGTTTCAGGGCGTGGACCGCGAGCGCTAGGAGCCCCGTCAGAACAAGGAGGTGATAGGCCAGGCCCAGCTCGGCAGAGGGGGCTGTGAAGAGGCCCGCTATATTCAGCAGCGTGAGCAGTGCGATCACAACTGGAAGTAAGCGCTGGGAGCCCCGATGCAGGGTCCAGGCGACCCACAGCAGGCCGGCGTGGGCGAGCAACCCCGTTGTGGTCATGGCCACTTGACCAACGACGCTGAGCGTCTGGTAGGTGAACAGTACCGGGCCGGCCTTGGGCATGAAGATCGCCGCACGGGTCAGCGTCCGGCCGATCAGCCAATCGGCGGCTGCGGCAGTGGCCAGCCAGCGGAGAAGAGGAGGATAGCCTCCCACTCGCGGCCTACCTCTTCCTGGCCATCAGGCTTCCCACGACGTAGACGCCACCCACCGCAAGCGCCAGCAGCACAAGCGTAGCGGCCATCGGGGCCAGCACGAAGATGAAAGGCTCTTTGCTTGCCGCAGCGAGAGCGGGCTGGGCCTTGGCTGGCCGCTCCGCGACGGCTGGCTCGAACTGCAGGGAGAGCCACTGCGAGGTGGACTTTTGGCCATCTCGCTCACCGTTGCTCCCATCCCACACCGCAAACGCAATGGGATAAACCTGATCAGAGACGAAGACCGCATCATTCTCTTCTTGTGAGGATAGATCTCGCACGAAGATCACCTGCCAGCGACCATCCTCCCATGACCCGAAGCCACTGACGTTCTGCCCATCCTCGGGCTGGGAGGTCAGCGTGCCAAAACCACCGGCCACCAGGTCCTCCACGGGCGAGGTCCGAGTGATGCTGGCCAGCAGGTTGCCGGAGGCGAGCGCGGGGAGATAGTTAGGATCGGTGTAATCTCCCGGACCGGCGAGCGCGCCCAAGCTGGGGTCGGTAAATGGGTAGAGGTCCACGTACATGTCGGGATACACCGTATCCATGTCCTGGCGTGCGGCGATATCCGCCTGCCAGTCAGCCTTCCACTGCCAGATGTTGACGTTCCCGCCTGCCTGACCCATGCAAAAGAAAGGCTGGCCCTCCACCAGTGGGAACTGGACAGCCACTGAGTCCCGGAAGTCCTGGATCCGCACCATCTCGTCGTCTTGAGAGTCGTCGGCCCATTCGACGAGCAGCGCTAGCTGCGCCCCATTGTGGAGCACGCGCGCCCTGACCGACTGAATCGTCCCGCGGGTCAGGCGTGGCACGGTCATCTGCTGTGCGCTGAGAGGGACCTCGACGGCCGTCGTCCTCTGCCAGACAGGGGAATCAGGCACAGCCGCAGGTAGCTCACCCGGGACAAAGGCGGCGAAGAGGGTAATGCCTTGAGAACTGGCCAGGGGGACCTTCAGCAGGGTGAGCACTCCAGCCAGGGCGATGGTAGCAACGGCAAGAAGTCGCGAACGAGTGATCATGGCCTCACCCTCTTTCTGGAGAGGCAGGGCACCCTTCGCATGAGGGATCCGGATCGAAGGGCGTGGGCCCGGCGACCTGCGTCCCCCCAGCGGCGACGCCCATCCGAGCTGCGTCGTCCTTGATGAATTCGGCGGCGAATCGCGCAAGCGCCGGATAAGGACCGGAGACCGCCCCATGAGAGATCCGCTCTGGAAAGGCGTCCATCCATCGAACCAGGTGGTCTCCCAGGAATACGCGTTGGGCTTCCTGGCAGCGCTCCGCCTGTTCCCGGTCGCCCTTCTCTGCCGCCAGGCATGCCTTGAGGGCAAGGACATGCATGAATTCGAGCTCAACCGCCAGGTGGTCGGGTCGCTCGCGGACCGGGCCGCCAAGGGTGAAACCGAAGGCGCGGTAGAAGCCATTGAGGTCGGCGAGCTCCTGGCTCTGACGGAATTCGTGAGGCAGGCCATATTCGGTCTCGTAGCACAGCGGGCCGGCCACGCCGAAGGTCCGGCGATGGGCTTGCTGTAGATCCGCCAGCTCGAGCGGCTCCTGCGGGAGCCCGGCCCGCATCCCGCCCAGATCGCGGAGGATCCCCTCCACAACCGGGGCATCCTGGGTCCAGTTCTCCTGCGGATAAAGGAACGCGGCGGAAAGGAAGCCGTAGACCTGCGAGCGGCGCAGATCGACGTCCGGGTTCATGGTCTCCACCTGGGCCTCGCGGCCTGAGGTAAGCCCGTTCATATGGAATTCAGCCTCTCGGCCGGCCGCTGATGCAGAGGCTCCACTACACTGAGGCGTACCGCTTCCCGGCCTTTGGCGTCGAAGCCGATCACCGTGTCATCGTACATCTGCCAGGCCTTCCCATTAATCTCGGTTTCAAGCACCAGCGGTCCTTCCTCGATCTCGTAACGAAAGATCATGCGCTGGGTCGTGCGGAAGAGCTGAAGGACAGCCAGGAGCTCGCGGGAGGGGGCGGTGTAGCGGCTGATCGCTTCGTCTACGCCGGGGCCGAACATCTGGCGCAAGTATCCACGCGGCGCCCAGCGGGGCGGTATGTAATAAATGTTTGGCTCAGTGCCGAACTGCGGATAGAGCGGCAGCGCCACTCGTTCAACTTGAATCAGGT
>CAYHJH010000236.1:0-3131 GCA_964356605.1 uncultured Anaerolineaceae bacterium | reverse complement strand
ACCCGCGGCGGAAGATGGTCAGCTGATAACCAAACCGATCCCCATTCTCTGCCTGAAGGTTGCCGGTGTAATACCACCACTCGGTCTGGAACTCGAAGTGTGGGCCGTGGTCGCGGGGCGATTCAAATTCCAACGGCTCCAGGGCCGCTTCGAACGCGGGGCTCCCGGCGGCCTCCTGCAGCCGAAGGGACCATGGCTCGTCGACTTGAGGCGGTGTACCTCGGGCGAGCAGAAAAGTTGCGATGCCAATTCCAGCCAGCATGAGGACCAGGGTCGACCGCGTCACGGAATTCCGCCTATCGCCGGGATACTGTCTGAATTCGGCCCGCTCACCAACACACGGCCTCGGCTTCGAAAGACATCGTCCAGTCCCTGGCGCTCAGAGCAAGGCGCTGTCGCCCCAGCGTTCACTCCTGGGTCAGCGCCCGCGCCACTGTCAGTTTCTGGAGGCGGGCCGTCGGATAGATCGCAGCAGCCAAGGCCGCTCCGACTCCTACAAGGACAGCTTGCACGAACGGCACCCAGTCCCACCCAAGCTGGATCGTCCATCCAAACGAGCGCGCATTGATGACCTCGATCAGCAGCACAGCCAGCAACAGCCCGGTGGGCATGGCGAGAACGGAGGCCACCAGCCCCATCAGACCGCTCTCCAAGAACACCAGCCGCTTCAGGCCTGCTGGGGTGATCCCGAGCACGCTCAGGGTTGCGAATTCGCGCGAGCGTTCCAGTAGCAGCGCCATCAGGGCACTGAGCACGCCGATGAAGGCTACCACTACCGCCAGGAGGCGCAGAGCATTGGTGATGGCGAAGGTGCGGTCGAAAATCGCCAGGGCTTGCTCCCGTACTTGCTGATTGACCTGCACCTCCAGCCCGGTCCCAGCCAGTGAGGCGCGCACCCGCTCGGCAAGTTCATTCGGGGCAACGTCCGCTTCTGCGGTCAGCCCGAGCGAAGAGATGGCCGGGTCATTCCAATGACGCAGGTAAACGTCTCGACTCATGAGCACAGTGCCCCGATCCGTGGAGTAATCGTAGAAGACCCCTACGATGGGGAATGTGCGCGGACCTCTATCGGTGACGATCGTGATCGAATCCGTGATCGGGTGGCGGCGGCCCAGGCTCTCGCTAACAATCACCGCCCCCGAGCGAACGCGCTCCCAGATCTCTGCCGCGCTCCCCTGCGCCAAGCGGTACAGTCCTTGATCTCGCACGCGACCTGAGTCAACCGCCGACAGGTGCACCTCGCCGAACTCGCTTTCGACCAGCACCGCCCGCAGCACCTCCACGTCCTTGACCCCGGGGACCTCAGCCAGGCGGAGTTCGAGATCCGGAGAAAGGGAAGCCATTGGACGAGTGCCCGTGCTTGCCGGCGAGCCGACATACAGGTCGGACCATAAGGTCAGGCTCAGCCAGTTATCGACCGTCGAGCGAAAGCTCTCAATCATCAAGGTAACCCCGATCGCCACAGAGAGAGCGACCATTAGCGCGGCGATTGCCGGCCCGGTACGGCTGCCATGTTTGACAAGGCCACCGACCGCCATGCGCCCGAGTGGGCCCAATCGCGCGCGGCTCGCCAACCTCACCACACCGCTCGTCGCTGCCGGCGTCAGCAGTGTGATGCCCAGGACCAGCACCAGCAACGCGGCGAAGGCCCAGCCAACAGAGGCGGCGCTGAGCCGGAAGATCAGCGTCCCCAGGACGGAGAGGACAGCCCCAGCCATCGCTAATCTTGGCGTCCGCCGCACGGCTCGTGCTTCGATCTCGCTCCTCCGGAGCACTTGCACCGGCGGAGTTCTGGAGGCCTCGAGTGCGGGCAGGAGTGAAGCCACCCATCCGGCGCCCAGCCCAAGAACCAGCCCTTTGGCAGCTAGCGCGGGGGTTAAAGAGGCTTCACGTACGGACACCAAGAAATAGAAATCGGTGATCGTTTGTGAAACCAGGTTGACCGCGCCACGTGACATCAGCCACCCCAGGCCGATCCCGATCACGGAGCCCAGCAGCCCAATGAGCGCGGCTTCGAACAGAACCATTCGAAAGACCTGACCGCCGGTGGCCCCGACCGCCAGCATGGTTCCCAGAACTGGCCGCCGGCGGACGACTGCAAAAGTCATCGTGTTGTAGATCAAGAACATGCCGACCACCAGCGCCAGCAGGCTCAGCGCGGTCAGGTTGGTGCGAAAGGCCGCGGTGAGTTGATTGGCGGTCTCGACCTGTTCGCTCGCAGTCTCCAGCCTGGCCCCGGGAGGGAGATCCGCCGCCAGCCGTGCTGCCGAAGCTTCGTCGAGGATCAAATCAATGCGGCTCAGCCTCCCCACCATTCCCAGCAGCTCCTGGGCACTGGCGATGTCCATCAACAGCAAATCAGCCGATCCGAGCGCCGGTTCCCCGCTCAATACCCCGAGAACGGTGATCGTCGCCAGGCGGTCATTGGTTTGGACTTCTAGCGTGTCCCCGGGGGCCAGCCCATGTGAAGTGGAGAACTCTTCTGTGACGACCGCGGTTCCAGGCGTGGTGAAGAAGGGGGCGAACTCGGGGATGAACGCAGACGTGCCCTCCAGGTGCCCTCGAAACGGAGCCTCAGCGAACAAATCCACTCCCAGCACCCGGACCGGACGCTGATCCAGCCCGGGGATAGCGGCGATCCCTTCGACAATCGGGGCGGACTGCCTCAGTCCATTCTCAACCCGCAGCTGGCGGTACAGGGCCTCTGCGAGCCCTGCCGGGCCACCAACAATGCGGTGGGTGGCGCGGCCGACCACGCTCTGGGCACTGAATTCGAAGCCCTGCTGAGCGCTTTGGTTCGCCAAGTCGATGGCGATGACTACTGCGACCCCCAGGGCGAGGCTGAATACAACCAGGCCGGTTTGAAGCGGCCTGCGCAGCAGATCGCGTAGTCCAGCCTTCATCAGGGGTCTCATGCCGATGCGGCAATCCAGTCAGACGCCACCGAGGGTAAGATCGTCTGCCGCACTACTCTAGCTGCTCGTCATCCGGGACCAGTTTGCCGTCTACGAGGGCCATGCGCCGGTCGGCAGACTTGGCGATGCGATGGCTGTGGGTCGCCAGGATGACGGTCACACCCCGCTCGCGCATCAGCTTCCCTATTAACGACATCACCGCGTCCCCGGTCGAGC
>CAYHJH010000235.1:0-3145 GCA_964356605.1 uncultured Anaerolineaceae bacterium | reverse complement strand
TGCTGTCAGACTTCACCCCCGAACTGATCCTGGCCACCTCGCGGGAAGTCCTGGCGGTCATCCCCGCGGACCTGGTCTCGGAGCTTACTCCCGAACAGCAGCAGGCCTTTGCTCAGCAGCTTGGGGTAGCGGCACCGGCCGAACCCGCCGAGGCCACGGGCGACCTGCCGGCCGTGTGGCAGCAGGCCGGTCAGGCGCAAGGAATCGAGCTGGTCGTTCCAGAGGACGTCACCCCGCAGATCATGCAGGGGGTTGCCCAGCTCGCACCGCAATTGCTCGACCTGCTGACCGCCGATCACCTGCGGCGCTTCACGCCCGAGGTGCTGGCTTGGCTGCCGGCAAGTTACATCGAGACCCTGGATGCTAATGTGCGCATTGAACTGGAGGCGCTGGCCGAACCAGCGGGGGGGTTAGGGGTGCTGGCCGCAGCTCCTCCCGTTGCCGATCAGTTTACGGACGCGCCGCCGCTCGCTGGGGAATGGCTTCAGCCGCCTGAGAACGACCCGACTGCGCCACCGTTCTTTCAGACGGCGGCCAATCTGCTGCAGAACGGATTCGCGCCCACGGCCGCAGAATTTCTCAACCTGCTTGTCGCCAACAGCGGCCCCTCAACACCTGAGCTGATGCGGGACCTCTCTCCAGAGGTGATCCTCTGGCTCGCCGAGAATGAGGATGGATTCCTGGAGAACCTGACCCCCTCGGTGCTCCGATGGCTCTCGCAGGAAGCGTTGGCAGCTCTCCCAGGTGAATTCCTGGAAAGTCTCGATCCCGCGCTTGGGGCGGAACTCAACGCTATCGCGGCCGGTGAGCTGGAAGCCTTCATCCCGACCGCCACGATCAACCGGGTAAACGGCAATCCCAGTCTGGGTCTGCAGCTCTTCAAGACCAGCGAGGCCAACACGGTAGGGGCCTCCCGCGAAGCCTTCAACAAGCTGGAGGAGTTGGAGGCCGCTCAGGCCGGGCTGCAGTTCGACGTGGTCTTTGAGCAGGCTTCCTTTATTGAAGAGTCGATCACCGGCGTGGCTCGCGAAGGCGGTTTGGGAGCGGTATTCGCGGTGATCGTGATCCTGATCTTCCTCAGCGGAACCGTCAACGGCAAGTACCGGCTGTCCTGGAGAAGCACGCTGGTCACGGCCGTGAGCATCCCGCTCTCCATCTTCATGGCCTTCGCGGCGTTCCGCTGGATGCCGCCGGTGGCCGACCTGGTGTTAGGGCCGCTGGACGCCGCAACTCGCAACGTGCCTGTGCTGGGCAGTGTGGTGACGGCATTGCATCGGCTCTTCCCCCTTGGCATTACACTGAACATCATGACGCTCTCGGGGCTGACCGTGGCAGTGGGGCGGGTGGTTGACGACTCGATCGTGGTGTTAGAGAACATATATCGCCACATTCAACGCGGCGACGCGCTAGACCAAGCCGTCCTGACGGGAACCCGCGACGTCGCCATCGCCATCCTGGCCTCCACTGTTACCACCGTCGTTGTGTTCCTCCCCATCGGACTGCTTGGCGGTTTGGTCGGACAGTTCTTCCTTCCGTTTGGTGTAGCGGTAACCTACGCGCTGGCTTCCAGTTTCCTGGTGGCGGTCACAGTCGTTCCGCTACTGGCTTACCTCTTCATCCGCAAGGAGCATCTCCCACCGCAAGCCGAGACCCGCTTGCAGCGGACGTATACGCCGCTGCTGCAGTGGGGCTTGGCCCATCGTGGTCAAGTCTTGGCGATTGCCGGCGTGCTCTTTGCCGGCAGCCTCTTCTTGTTGAGCCGGCGGCCGCAGGCGTTCCTGCCTGAGCTGGGCGAGGTGCAGATCACGGCTAGCATTTCACTGCCCGACGGCACGGCCATGGCGGAGACGGATCGGATGGTGGCCGAATTCGAAACCGAACTGGCCGCTATCGAAGGCCTCGGCACGATCTCCTCCGAGATCGGAACCGGGGGCGGCCTGCAGAACCTGCTCTTGGGCGCCTCGATTGATCAAGGCGCCGCTACGGTCAGCGCCAGCGTCGAGGAAGGTGCAAATCTCGATCTGCTGACCGCGGACGTACGTGAGCGAGGCGCTCAGGTCTTTGGCGAGGAATACGTGATCGTGTCAGGAGGCACGCTCTCGGGCGCCGCGTTTGGAGGCTTTGCCCTGGTAGTGTCGGGCGATCGGGCGCAGCTCGAGGACTTCAATGATCAGGCGCTGGCGACGCTTGAAGAGGTGGAAGGGCTGGCAAACGTTTCCAGCAACCTGGAAGATGTTGAAAGCATCCTGCGCGTCGATGGGGAATCGGCGGTGCGCTACACCGGCGAACTAGAGACCGTTGACACGTTGGGGGTGTCCGCGGCCGCCAAATCAGAACTCGAGGGGATTGCCCCCAAAGGCATCACCGTCAGCGAAGGCTTTGAGACTCGACAGCAGACCGAGGGCTTCCAACAGGCCGTGCGGGCGGTCTTGGTCTCGATCCTGGCCGTCTACCTGGTGATGGTGATCACCTTCGGCTCTTTCGTACACCCCTTTGCCATCCTGTTCAGCCTGCCGTTGGCGCTGATCGGCGCGGCGGCCGCCTTGTGGCTGACGGATCGGGTGATCGGGATCCCGGTGTTGATCGGTCTGATGATGCTGGTTGGCATCGTGGTGACCAACGCTATCGTGCTGATGGCCCGAGTCCAGGCTAACCGCAAGACGCGCGGCATGAGTGCGTCGGAAGCGTTGATCGAGGGAGGGCGGACGCGTCTGCGCCCGATCCTGATGACGGCGATCGCGGCCATTCTGGCGCTGGTGCCGCTAGCGCTGGGACTGACCGAAGGCGCCATCATCGCGTCCGAGCTGGCAACGGTCGTCATCGGGGGATTGTTGACCTCCACGCTGTTGACGCTGCTGGTCGTGCCGGTGATGTACAGTCTGCTGGACCGGCTGGCGGGCGTTGACGGTGGGCACGAGCCCAAGTAAGATCATTACTGACGGTAGGTCAGCCGGGCGATCGCAAGCGCATCCCGGGCTTTTCGAAGGATGCGCTTGAGGAAAGTCCGCGCTCCGCAGAGCAGGGTGCCGGGTAACGCCCGGGCGGGGAGACCCGCGGATCGGGCCACAGAAAACAACCGCCGCCGGAAATCCGGCGGCAAGGGTGAAACGGTGGTGTAAGAGACCACCGGCGTCGGCAGCAATGC
>CAYHJH010000234.1:0-3164 GCA_964356605.1 uncultured Anaerolineaceae bacterium | reverse complement strand
CGGCGTGAATAGAGCTGTTCGATACGCTTGGCTGCCTTAAGCGCGAGGTCATACTTGCCCTGTTGGTAATACAAGAATCCGCGGGAGATTTCCAGCCGGGCCTTGAGGTCGCTGTTTGCCTTGGCATCAACGATCTTTGTGACCTCGCTGAGCAGCGCCTCCGCCCCTGCTTGATCCCCACGGTCCCTCAGCGAATTCGCCAATACCAGCATCAAGTTCGGGACCTTGGCCTTTTCTTCTCGCAGCCTCTCAACCCACCTCGCAATGGTTTGGACGCGCCCACTCACAAAGAGCTCTCTGGCATGTCGCTCGGCAGTTTTGGC
This sequence comes from uncultured Anaerolineaceae bacterium, assembly GCA_964356605.1. Lineage (GTDB taxonomy): Bacteria > Chloroflexota > Anaerolineae > Anaerolineales > E44-bin32 > JADFRG01. The sequence continues at coordinate 2,841 of CAYHJH010000234.1, read as the reverse complement.
CGCTTGGGGAATAGAACCAGCATCGATGAGCAGGTCGACCGCCTGTTCAGGCGAGCCTTCCTTGAGGTGGTAATTGGCTGCCCGCCGCCTCAGCCTCTGGATGCGCTTTGGATCCGCCCCTTGCAGCGATGTCAGCAGAAACTCTCTGAAGAGCGGATGGAACTCATACGTTCGCGGGGTGCCTTCGGACGCCGTGACAAAGAGAGCCTTCCGAACCAGCTGATTCAGATGCCGCTTGCTGTCCAGGCGGACCAGGACCGAATTACAGGCCTCCTCGGTCATCACGGGAAGTACGGAGGCATCCAATGCGAAGCGACGGAGGTCGTCCGGTTGCCGGTTGAGTACGACGGATGCGAGGTACTCATACATCATCGGCCGACCGCCCCCGATCAGAGTACCCAGCCCGCCTCCCACGAGACTTCCCGACATCACGACCCCGGTCACCCAACCCCTGCTCTCTTCGAGCAGCTTGTCGATCTCGGGATCAGCCAGCGGAGTTCTCCCCTGCATAAGGGTAAGTCCGATGAGCTCGTCACGGGTCAAGGCCAGATCATGCGGCCCGAAGCCTGCGAGGTCTCGCTCGGCCATCAGCCGGGCGAGCGAGATTTCGATTACTTCGCGCCCAGCGGCAATTACGGTGACTTGCTCCGGCAGTTCCTGGAGGAAACGATCAAGGAACGCGAGCACGGGCTTTGATTGGTTGATGAGATGCACGTCGTCCAGGGCGAGGACGAAAGTCTCGGAGATGGTCCCATCGATAGCCGAGGCGAATGCGATCGCCAGCGCCTCTGGCGAGGAGGTGGCCAGTGTGGCCAAATCCGGCTGGCCCTTGAGCCGTCGGAAGCGAATCTGGAGCGAGGCGGCAATCACATGAGCAAACCGCATGACGTCCCAATCGGCCTCGGTGAGCCGAGCCCAGCACACCGTAAGATCTGTATTCGCGCCGAAATCGGCGAGCAGGGTCGTCTTGCCGTAACCAGCCGGGGCGGCAATCGCAATCAGCTTGCGGGGTATATTTGCATGGAGCGCATCTACAAGCCGCTCACGGTGCAGGCTGGTTCGGTCGTCGAAGGCGGGAGGGGTGATGGCATGCCGGATCAGAGGATCTCTGAAAGCCATCCCAACCTCAGTTAGCTGCGTCTTTGTCTAAACGGAGAGCGGAGAGATCGAGGGTACGCTCATCTACCGGGCCGTGGTCGGGATAAATGAGCGCCACATGTAGCGTGTATCGCGGCTGCGGAGCACGGCTGGGCAGGTGCAGTGTCACGGACATATGTGTCTCGGTGGCCTCTATGATGCTGCTGGAGGCAACGACATTGCCGTCCTGGTCCTTCACTTCCAAGTCAATCGACGGTCGTACCTGGAAGGGAGAGAGTTGGATTGAAACTTTCAGGCGCTGCCCATCAGAATACGGGTCGACCTCGACAGCGCGGAAGGACATTTGATCCGGCGGCAAGGGCGCCTCCGCCGGATCGAGGAATTCGATCTCCATTTGGGCCAGCTAGATGGCTTGGTCGGATTATATACCGGTGGTCCTTATGGAAAGTTTGCCAGCGAATAGGACCTTTGTCCCATTCGCGCGTCTCGCATCCATTCGTGGCTATGCGAAGCAGACAAGGCATCTTTCCGCCAAATGGGTGTTTGTAAGCCGTTTTCCGTTTGCTGCCTGGCGGCGATGGCCCGTACTCCCCGCTCCGGCATATCCGCCGCCACGACTGTAGAATTACGATTAGGAGGGGACCATGGCCGAATTCGAGACCCTAGTGATCCACGCCGGACAGGAACCAGACCCATCGACCGGGGCGATCATGACGCCGATCTACCAGACCTCTACCTATCGGCAAGAAGGGGTGGGCCGCCATCGCGGATACGAGTATTCCCGCACCGGTAACCCCACCCGCACGGCCCTGGAGCGTTGCCTGGCCGCGCTAGACGACGGAAGTCATGGACTCGCATTTGCGTCCGGCATGGCGGCGATCGACGCCATTGTCCACTTGCTGCTGCCTGGTGACCATGTCCTAGCCGTTAACGACCTTTACGGCGGCACTTATCGGCTGTTCGAGAATGTCTATGCGAAGTTGGGTATTACTTTCAGCTATTCCGCCGCCGAAGACCCAGCCGAATTCCTCGCCAACCTGCGCCCAGAAACCAGGTTGGTCTGGCTGGAAACTCCTTCCAATCCCCTGCTTCGCCTTTGCGACATTGCGGCGATCTCGGAGCTTTCCAAGCGCGGCCGGCCGGGGGTCATGGTCGCCGTAGACAACACTTTCGCGACGCCGTACCTGCAGCGGCCGCTTCAGCTCGGCGCGGATTTGGTCCACCATTCCACCACCAAGTACCTTGGGGGGCACTCGGACCTGGTTGGCGGCGCTGTAATCACCCGCGACGAGCGGATCGCAGGCCAATTGCGCTTCTTGCAGAACAGCATCGGTGCGGTGCCGGGCCCGCTTGACTGTTTTCTGGTGCTCCGAGGGCTCAAGACCCTATCGGTGCGGATGGACCGCCACAGCCAGAACGCTCTGCGTATCGCTGAACACCTCCAGGAGACGAAGGCGGTTGCCAGCGTCTTCTATCCCGGGCTTCCCTCGCATCCGCAGTACGAACTGGCCAGGCGGCAGATGCGCCAGCCGGGAGGGATGGTGTCCTTCGCCCTGCACGCTGGCGCAGAAGCGGCCATCCGCTTCGCCGAAGCCACTCGGATCTTTAGCCTGGCGGAATCTCTTGGAAGCGTTGAGTCGTTGATTGAGGTCCCGGCCGCGATGACCCATGCCTCGACCTCGGAATCTCCCATGGCAGTGGATCCGGCCTTGATTCGGTTGTCGGTTGGCTTGGAATCGGTGG
>CAYHJH010000233.1:1425-3165 GCA_964356605.1 uncultured Anaerolineaceae bacterium | reverse complement strand
TCCAGACCTCCTGACATAGACCTGCTCCCCAATGTCCGCTTTTTCTCAAAAAGCCTCGCGGATGGCGTAGCGCAGGCGCAAGCGCGAACCAGGGAAAACCGTTTCGGTCCGGTTGAGTTTGTCACACAGTGCAGCCATCGCACGGGTGCGATGGGCTGAACGCAGCGGGGCCAGCGTGACCCGCAACTCCGTCGCGGTGACTTCCAGATCGGCGGCGTTGGCCAGGGCCGATGGAATAAGAGTGCGGCCTTGCTCTTCGACCCGGCGGTAATGCGGGGCCACCGTCCGCCGCAGGTCGCTTGCGGCTTGGTCAGCAACCCTCTTGATCACATGGGTGAGGTGTTTTCGCTCTGGGGCTAGTTTGACGACCGGTTCCTCACTCACGGCTTGAACGGGAACGCGCCGGGGTATGGCCGCTCGGTGAGCCTCCCACTGCTGGACCCGTGGCATGGCCGGGTCGATGGGTTGACCCCATTGGCCGTGCGCGATTTTGAAACCGCGCCTGGTCGGGCGCTGGAGTGGGGGATGGGTCCAAGCCTCCAGCCCGTATTCGGCTTCGAGCCGATCCAGATGGGCGTAGGCTCGGCGGAGTCGGGCGTCCGCTCTGGCCCAGGCCGGATTGGGCACCTCGCGGGTCGGGTCATCGGGCACGACCGCATACTCAGCCACCGCGTCCCGGGCGTATGCCTCACACAAATATTTAAAAAAATTCTCTTGTCTCCAACGCGCGAACCTCCAGCAGGCCACTTGGGCCGGGGGCCAATCCCGCCGGTGGGTCAGGATCGGGGTCTGAGGGCCGTCCTCGGCCAGGCGGGTGACCTGGCGCAGCCGCCACGTGCCTTTGAGCCAGCGCACCGCTTGGTCCGCCAACCGATACGTCGTGGTTCGTCCCTCCAGGCGTGGGCGGCCAGGATGGCAACGTGGGCGGGGGATACGGGGCCAACGCCCCTTGCGCTACGTGAGGAAGTCAAACCCGGAGTCAATAATTTTTTGAAAAAGTTTGGGACGGAACCCACCGCGGTCAACCACCCCGGTGAGGCGGCGTGGGCCGATGAGGGCGCGCACCTGCTCCAGGATGCCGGGCAGCCTCTGGACCCTCCCCGCATGGGCTTCGGCGGTGACGACGACCAGCGGATCACCCGCGGGATCGTTCACCCAGTAGTCGGAGGTGGCGGGCATCGACCGGCGCCTCTGCGCCACGTGGGCCTTGGGCAGGCGGTGCCGGCCGTGGTCAACGCGGACCTGGCCGTCCACCTACAGGCAGCCCAGGGTGGCGCCGCGCAAGGCCACCCGCTCTTGGGCCAGGGCCTGACCGAAAACTGGGCGGCCTTTCCCGCTGCCGCCCAGCGCGCCCGTTTGCGTCGCAGGGTCTTGACCTCCGGGGCACGATCCAAGCCCAACACGCGCCCCAACGCTTGCGGCGAATGTTCTTTGAGCCCTTCGGGGCGTTTGATCCGCCCCAGGGCCATCAACAGCCGCGTCAGCAGACTGGGGCGCAAGCCATAAAAGGCCGGGCCGAGGCTGCCGTAGATGGTTTGCGCGCACGCGAACACCCCACTGTGGATTAACGGGGGCAAGGCCAGCAGCACGCCGGCCCGAGCCACGCCCGTGCGGGAGCCAAACCGTGGGGCCGCATCGTCCAACAGACCCCAATACGCCATCAACCGGTCGTTCCAGCGCTCGCTCGGATCGGTGTCCAGCGTGGCCGGGGCCACCGCGGTGGAGCAAACAGCGGACAGG
>CAYHJH010000233.1:0-1325 GCA_964356605.1 uncultured Anaerolineaceae bacterium | reverse complement strand
ACAGCGGACAGGCTTGGGTCCCCAGGTCCAGCGGCGTTGAGCGCCCGTTCGGGCTGCCCCGGGGCGGAGTCTTTACACCCCCAACGACGCAAGAGCTTACGGATGGCTTTGGGACTGACTCCCAGGCGCCGCGCGCTTTCACGGGTAAAGCAGCCTGGCTTGCGAAGTTCCTGAACCCCTTGCGTGCGCGCGGTCGCCCGGCGCGCCCGGCCGCGCGGGTAACCGTTGCCCTGTCCCAGTGCGGCCCAGCCGCCGTCCTCAACGCGTGGTTGCTGCCGGCGCACGGTGCGCGCGGCATAACCGAAGGCTCGGGCCACCTCGTTCTGATCGGCCCACCCTTGTTCGACCAGACTCACCATGGCGTGCGCCTCGGCCAGGCGGTCGCTCACTGCATACTGGGCCAGGAGGATGCCCGAGACGAGGACGACCCGGTGGCCATCCTGGGTTCGGAACAGGCATCGATCATTAACGACCTGCCTGCCTGTCGGATTCGATAACTCGAATAATCTTTGTTGACTTTGATCCGCTGCCCTGCCGGCCAGGATAGGCCAGCGGTCAAAACAGCGGACAGGTTTGGGTCCCCACCCCCCTCCAGGTCAAACCAGCGGAAAATAGCCGAAAACTGTGAAAACTTAGCAGCCCTATGTCAGGAGTTCTGGATTCACACGCACCTGCGCGAACAGGTGCGCTTGGTGGCGGGACGCCAGCGAGATCCCAGCGCGGCGATCCTCGACAGTCAGAGCGTCCAGAGCACGGAGAACAGCCAGGAGCGGGGTTACGATGCGGGCAAGCAAGTCAACGGCCGCAAGCGGCATATCCTGGTGGATACTCTCGGTTTGCTGCTGTGGGTCATGGTTCTGCCCGCCCACCTTCAGGACCGGGACGGAGCCCAGCAGTGGTTGGGGGCGTTCTTCCAGCAGTCGCCGCCGCGGCGCGTCCAGCACCTCTGGGCCGACGGCGGTGACACGGGCGGGTTGCTCCCGTGGGCCAAGCACGTCTGGCGCTGCACTGTGGAGATCGTCAAACGCAGCGCACGGCACACCTTCAAAGTGCTGCCGCGACGCTGGGTCGTGGAGCGAACGTTCGGCTGGTTCGGGCGCTATCGGCGACTCAATCGCGATCACGAACGGCAAGCTCATACTGGGGAAATCATGGTCTATCTGGCGATGACCCGACTGAGGTTGGCCCGGCTGGGCAGGTCATAATTGATTTTTCAAACACGCTCTTAGATAATACAACCCCAGATGCGGATCCAACTGTTCACCGGCGTAAAAATACCAATTGGTCGTTGTACCTGTCGAGGCAATCAAGTTCCCGTATCCGTC
>CAYHJH010000232.1:0-3174 GCA_964356605.1 uncultured Anaerolineaceae bacterium | reverse complement strand
GCCCCGCGTGCGGTAATCAGCCATGGACGGCTGATCGATGATCAAAGCGAATAACGTGGACTCAGGCAGAACGATGGTCGATGCCCCGAGCATGGTGGTCCACGGAGCAGTCATTGCGCCTCAGGCAATGGAGTGGTTGGGCACGGCGCGGGGCGCGCGGGTCCACAGCCTGTATCAGAATGCGATCAATCTGATCGACGAGCAGGGGAAGCTATTTACCATCGTGATGCCGCCGCTTGGGCCAGGCCCCTTTGCGCTTCTGCTGCGGCCCGCGGCCAAGGATTTACAGAAAGTCGGCGGCTTCGTCGGCCTGCTGGAGATCGATGCGCCAGTGCGGACGCGGCCGGGAGTGCTCGAGGTTGGGGAAATCGTGGTGCGGCTGACGGATCTACAGATCTGGGACCCGCGGCCCAACTGGCCCGGCCTGCGAGCTGCTCTCACATCTGAGAAGATCGAGCGTCTGAGCCAGCTGCTTCGGCTTCACGCCCCGCCTGGGAGCCTTGCGCCGCTGGTCGACCGCGCTGCTCTCGCCTCTCGAGTTGGAGGTGCGTCTGACGAAGATCTGCAATCTGCCCTATTGCGCAAGATTGCTAGCCCCGCCAGGCGGTTAGTGAATGCCCTGATCCTTTCAGATCGAAGTCAGATGCGCCAGGCAGCTTCGGAGCTGGCCGGGTTGGGGGGCGGCGTCACCCCTGCAGGCGACGACTTCATGTTGGGCGCGGTCCATGCGCTTTGGGCAACCCGTGATCCCGAGCAAGCGCAGGATCTTTCGAGCGTTGTGGTTGAGGCCGCTTCGCCACGCATGAATGCCGTTTCGCTCGCCTGGCTGATGTCGGCTGCCTGGGGCGAAGCTGGGAGCGAGTGGCACACCCTCTTCGATGCCGTCACGCGGGACGCGCCGCTCGATCAGGCCGCCGGGAGGCTAATCCGGCGTGGCCACACTTCTGGCGCTGACGCATTGGCAGGCTTTCTGGCTTTCTTTCGGGCGATGCAACCGCTCGCGGAACAGGAAGTGTAGCGCTCACAGACCTGGAGTGCGTCCGAATCAAAAGAGCGGCCACTACATCGGCCGCTCTTTATTTGTCCGAATTCAGCCTTAACGGTAGGCCTGTTTCCTGGCTTTGACTGGCACCGGGCTGAGCCGAAGTCCGCCTGTTCCACCCGTGCTTTCACCTTCGCGTGCCTGCGCGAGCAGCTCATCGTCAGGCACGAAAGGATAGGAGGTCAGCCGCAGCACGCTGAGCGGTCGGCGCGGCTGCCGATGAATCTTCACCAGCAGATCAACCAGCGCCCACAAGAATCCTGCTAACAGGGAGGTTACTAGGGTGAAACCGAGGAAATCGGGGATGGTCATGGCTGCGTCCTTTTCGGGTGCGGCGCAATCCGCGCTGCTGCTCCGGACGCGATTATTGCACCCAAGCCTTACCTGTGGGTGCGTCTGTAAGGGGAGTGTAAGCAACGCGACGGGGAGGGCCTTCGCCCTCCCCGCGGTTGACATGACGTTCTGGTTATGGTGCAGGCCGTTCGGCTCACATGGCCAGCGCGGCCCTCGCTTCTTCTAGTCCGAGGCGGTTCCCATCTCCATCGCTACTGCTCGCTCCGGTGGAGTGAAGACCAGGAAGATCAGGTTCATCAGGATGCCAAGCACGGCAGCGGTCGCGATCGCCGGCAGGCCATTGGGGAAGAGGCTTCCGACCGGGATCGGTATGAAACCGCCCGTGGCTGCGTAGCCGATGTTGCCTCCGATGCCGACAACCATGATCACGGCCCCCACGGCCAGGTTGCGTGGGTCGAACATACTGACCCTGTGCTCCTGCATCAGCGCGATGCCCTGCATGCCGATCACCCCGAACAGGTAGATCGCCAGCCCGCCGCTGACGGCGAGTGGCACGGTTCCGACCAGTGCCGCCAGCTTGCCGACAAAGGCTAACAGGATCGCGATGACTCCGGCGGCGAGCAGCGCCGGGCCGGAGTAGTTGCGGGTGATGGCCATCAGCGAGTTGTTCTCGCCGTAGTTCGTGCCCGCGGTTGCCCCGACCAGGCCGTGCAGAAAGTCGCCGACGCCGTCCAGGATCAGATTGAAGCCGATATTCCGATCCAGGTGAAGCTTCTCGCGCCCGGTCTCCTCGGCGAAACGGTCGACGTACAGGCTGATCTGGTACAGGTGGGCGGTCGACTCGGGGATGGTGGCGATCGCCATGATCGCGATGCTGGCGATGGCAGTTGCCACCAGCGGGCCACTGAAGAGCGGAACGGTGACGTGGGGGACGGCGAGGAACGGTGCCGCTCCCACAGCCGCCAGGTTGACCGATCCCGCATCGAGCACTCCCGAAAGGATATAGCCGACGATGCCTCCGAGGAGTATGGGAAGCATGCCGATGAAGCCCCGGGTCTGCAGGTAAACGGAGAACAAGACCGTCACCAGCAAGGTGAGGAACGCCACCGTGAAGTTGTTGCTGGCCAAGTTCCCCAGGGCGGCGAAGGCTAGGCCGAAGCCGATGATGGCGGCGACCGAACCGGTAACGACCGGAGGCAGGACTTTATCCACGTTCGCCTTGCCGACGGCCCGGATCACGAAGCCGACGAGGATGTTAAATAGACCAGTGACCACGATGCCGGCCTGCATCGTTCGGATCACAAAGTCCGGTGCCGGCACGCCGAAGACCGGAGGCGCGCCGGTCATTTGCGTTACGATCCCCACGTAGGCCGCGATGTAGCTGAAGCTGGAGCCGTAGTAGAGGGGAATGAACTTGCCGATGCCCCTCTTGGACAGCAGCAGCGCTACAATGGTCGAAATCCCTGAGCCTAGCAGCACCGTACCAACGTGGAAGCCCGTTAAGAGCGCCACGAAGACCGTGGCCGGGAACATCGTCAGGATGTGCTGGAAGCCGAGCAGGATGAGCTGCCCCGGCGGGGGTGTGTCGTTGGGCAAGTACCCCATTACCTTACGTTCTGTAGCCATATATGTCCTCCAATCAGATTAAGGTCTTGCTCGAGTTGGGATCAATGTTCGACTTACTCTCGATACGCTCCACCTCCTTTCGGCAACAAAAAAAGGCCTCCGCTTAGATGCCGGAGGCCGACCGCGAAACACCTGCGATCAGGATGAGAAGATCAGAAACGAGGTAGGCCCCAGTGCCGGGGGCCGAGGAATTGCCCTTGCCCACTTGGCTT
>CAYHJH010000231.1:0-3197 GCA_964356605.1 uncultured Anaerolineaceae bacterium | reverse complement strand
GCGGGGCGGCTAGATCGCCGCCCCGCATTCGTATCCAATGCGACGCATTCGCTCGGCCGCCTTATTGGTCGGCCAGTGTTTCCCGCAGCCGCTCGACAATCTCCATGGCAACGGCCCATTTTCCGGGCCACTTCTCCTGGATATCGAGCCGGCTCTCCTTCCAGAGCCGATCCGCCTGTTCCTGGCCGACCAGTTCGACCGCCTGGCGATAGAGCTCGTCCATATCCAGCCTGACCGTCATCTTCTCATTTTCGGGGGATTCAGAGCCCATCAACGCCTCCTGCGACAAGCCGACAACGAGGATTATGGCACATCAGCCGGTTCCCCGCATGCCCTATAGGCGTTGACCATCTCATACGGTCGAACCGGTAAAGCGGAAGTTCTTGATCTTGAGCGCCGGAGCCCGTGCGGTTAACCCAAGGAAATCCTCGATCAATAGGCGCGTTTCGGAACCCACTGCCTCCACGTCCCTCAAAGCCTCCACATAGGACTGCGTGAAGCGCAGGTCTTTCACCGGATAAGTCAGCTTCCCCTGTTCGATCATGAAAACACCATCGCGGGTCATTCCGGTCACCACGCAATCGCGGGGGTGGACGGTGCGGGTGTAGTGGAACCGGGTGATGTAGAGGCCCCGTTCCGTTGAGGCGATCAACTCCTCGGTGGTAGCTTCGCCGGGCAGCATCACGAGGTTCAGCGCCAGAGGCCCGTAGCCACGCGCGATTTGCGGCAAGAAAGGCGACATCGCGTGCCCGGTACTCGAGTCGCCCAGACGTTTTGCAGTCTTTCGGTCGTATACCGGCCCTCGAACCACACCCTCGCTTACGATGTCTACTCTCTGCTTGGGCACCCCCTCATAGTCGAAGGGGAGCGGTAGGCTCCGTGGGTCGAGACCATCGTCCCAAATGTTGACTTGCTCATTCATCGCCTTCGTTCCAATCCGATCGACCATCCAGGACTGGCCCTCGATGATCGCTTGCGCACTCATGCCCACGAGATTGAGCATGCTGAGCAGGTCCGCCGTGGCATATGGGTCGAGCACCACCGCATACGGCTCTGGCTCAATCGGTTGGCGGTTCTTCCCGTCCAGCGCTTTGCGAATGGCTTCTTCCCCCAGCGCTGCGACCGGGACCTCGCCAACCTTCCAGTGACTCGCCTGCGCCCAGCCGGAGGATCCATCGCCCATCACAACGGTCTGGAAGTCAACCTGAGTGCCGGCGTGGTAGCCGAATGTTCCCTCGGAATTCGCCACGGCCCGCTGTTCTGTCGCCACGCGGTAAGCCCCCGAAGCCCGGCCGCGGCCGACCTCAGTCCCGAACTGGAAGTTGTAGCGCCGATCATCGATCGACCAGGACCGGTTGATTTCCATGTAGATGCCGTCCTCGGTGTCGGCGATCAGGTCTTCCAGGGACCAGGTGCCGGGCTCCAGGCTGACATTCGTCATGCGGATCAGAGGGATCCGGTTCCAGCCCGAGGCCCGCATGCAGCCGTTGCTAGTCAAGCCGAGCTTGGAGGCGGTCTCGCGCGACATCAGATATCCAAGGAAGAGGCCGTCTTTAACGAGGGGCGTGGACTGAGCGGGAACGCCCTCATCGTCCCATCCGAATGTCCCCAGTCCCATCGGCCGGACGCTATCGGCGGTGATGTTGATGTACTCAGAACCGTATCGAAAGGAACCCAGCTTCTCGGTGGTCAGAAACGAGGTGCCGGCGTAAGCCGCCTCGGTACCGAAAACCCGGTCCAGCTCGGTCGGATGTCCACAGGACTCGTGGATCTGCAGCGCGACCTGGTCGCCGCCCAAGATGATGTCTGTTGTCCCACTCGGGCAGGGATCGGCGGTTAGCAGCGAGATGGCCTCTGAAGCGACGCGCTCGGCATTTCCTGGCAGGTCCCATCCGACAACCGCCTCCCAACCCGCGGTGAGCTGCTGGCGGCCAAAGGAGGTCGGGTACGAACGGGTCTGCACCTCACCCTCCCCCACCGCGGTGGCCACGATCCCTCCACCGGTCTCGATGATCGTCTGCTCGGTGCGGGCGCCGTCACTGTTCGCGAACCATCTTCTCTCTTTGATGAAAACCAAGTTCCCTTCCCGCACCCGAATGCCTCTCACTCGAGCCATGGCGGAATCTGCGGCCGAGAGCACCGCGACTTTTTGATCCAGGGACACGCTGAATGGATCGATCTCTACCGGAGTTACATAACTGCCACGGCTGGTGACCGGCGGTCCGAGGTCCACTTTCTCGCCGGGCACCAGCGCCGAAGCCTTGGCGATCCGGATCGCCTGATCCGTCACTCGCTCGAGTTCCGCTGCGCTCAGATCTCGCCTGGAGGCGAAGCCCCAGGCGCTGTCCACCAGAACGCGGACCCCAATGCCGATGCCCTCCACGGAGTCCATGACCTCCATCACACCATCGCGCATGAGAAGCTGTTCGGTCTGGTTTTCGACCACCCGGGCGTCGGAGTACTGCGCCCCGCGCCGCACGGCCAGGTCGATCGCGCGTTCGAGCAGGTCCTGCATCATCATTCCTTTCGATCGGCTGGCCGGGTTTTGCGCGGATTCTTGAGGCCGGTCTCCAGCTTATTTCGCACTTCCCGCAAGGCTCGCGCAGGCAGCTCGCGTTCGTGCTGCCGAATGAAGGCTCTCACTTGAGCCGGCTTACGCTCGGCCAGCTCGCGCAGCGCCCAGGACAGCGCTTTGACGACCATGTCATTTCGGTCGGAAATTAGCATCTCGCATACCGCAAGGGTTCGCTCCGATTCGCCTGTCCCGCCGCGGGACTTCATATTTAACGGAACCGTGCTCACCAAAGCCGCGCGGCGCCACCAGCGGTCCTCCGATCGAGCCCAGCGATGGATCAGGCTGTCTGGTACCTGCCGCTCCCGCCAGACCGGGCCGGAAAGGTAGATCCCGAATGTGTCCACCGATTCCCAGGAGTCGATCCCTCGACCGAGCCTTTCCAATTCAACGGACCCTACGCTGCCCAGCGCGGCCTTGTGATGTGCGATGAGCTCGTAGGCCAGGAACCGATAATCGGGCTTGTCGCCTTCCAGGAGATAGTACCCCAGCTGGACGACCGGCTTCGCCGGGGCGACCTTCAGCCGCCTGCTGAAGTCGCGCCGCAGGTTACGAACCGTATCGGTTCTGCGATCCGGCAGGGTCTTCAGCGCCGCGGCGATCTCGCGTTCAATCGCCGCCGGAT
>CAYHJH010000230.1:0-3207 GCA_964356605.1 uncultured Anaerolineaceae bacterium | reverse complement strand
CGGTGATGGCAGCCTTCGGTCTGGTCTTCCTCGTGCCGGCGGTCTGGCTGTTCAGCAAGCGGGACTGATTCCTGCCGGGTCGCGAACTCCTCCTAGAACCGGCCTGGGCGAGTCTGCTGCTCTCGGCGCAGGCGAATCTCCAGCACCCGGTCATGCTGCGGGTTTGGCTAGGGGCCAAGCCCGGGTGCGGGATCCGATCGTCGAGTTCTGCTGTCGGCTTCGCTTGCGCCTCGAGCGCCATAGCGACGTGGTTGGTATGATTGGCTCGAGTCGCATAGAAAACCACGGTGCCCACCAAACTGCATGAGCTGGCCCAATTAGGACAGGCGGTCTGGTACGACAACCTCCGCCGGGCCCTCTTGGATTCTGGAGAGCTGGCCGAGCTCATCCAAGCCGGCGTGCGGGGGGTTACTTCCAATCCAACCATCTTTGAAAAAGCCATCGCCGGCAGTGTTGACTACGATGAAGCGCTGCACCGCCTGGTCGATCAAGGCGAAACGGTCCCCCAGATCTACGAGATCCTTGCGCTCGAGGACATTGCCCGGACGGCAGACCTGCTGAAACCGGTCTTTGACGAGACCGGTGGCCTGGATGGGTATGTCAGTATCGAGGTCAGCCCAACCCTGGCCTATGACACCGAGGGGACGATCCTGGAGGCCAGGCGACTGTTCGAGTCGCTCGGCCGTCAGAATGTGATGATCAAGGTGCCCGCGACCTCGGAGGGCCTCCCGGCCATCCGAGCGCTCATCGGCGACGGCATCAACATCAACGTCACGCTGATCTTTTCTCGGCAGAGGTACCAGGCTGTCGCGGAGGCCTATCTCGCCGGACTGGAGGACCGCCTCGTTCGCGGCTCGAAGAGCCTCGACGTGGCCTCGGTGGCTTCCTGTTTCGTGAGCCGGGTGGATACCGCCGTGGACGCGGCGCTTGGGGCGGTCGGCGCAGGCGCAGAGCAGGCGGGCAACTTGATGGGCAAGATCGCGATTGCGAATTCCAAAGTCGCCTACGCGCACTTCCGACAGATCTTCTCCGGCCCGCGTTGGGCCCGGCTGGCCGCGCAAGGCGCCCGTCCGCAGCGACCGCTGTGGGCCAGCACGGGAACGAAGAACCCGATCTATCCTGACACGTTGTACGTCGATGCGCTGATCGGGCCGGACACGGTGGACACCGTGCCCCCGGCGACTCTGCAGGCTTTCTTGAATCATGGAACCGTGGCCAGCACTCTTGGCGAGGGAGTTGCAGAAGCTCGGGCACATCTCCGTGCGCTGGCAGACCTGGGGGTCGACCTTGGCGAGATCACGCGCGACTTGCAGGATCAGGGAGTGGCAGCCTTCGCCAAGTCCTTTGAGGCGCTGATGGAGGCGATCGCTGAAAAGCGGGAGCGACTCCTGGCCGGGTGGGAGCATGTCTCGGGGAGTCTTGGACAGCACGAGCAGTCGGTGAGAACCGCCCTGGACGAACTCGCTAAAGCGCGAATCCTCCCCCGGATCTGGGCCCGCGATCACACGGTCTGGAAGCCTGAACCGGACGAGATCAGCAACCGGCTGGGCTGGTTGGACACCGTCGAGGTGATGCAGGACAGCCTGCACCTGCTGCAGGCCTTGACCAAAGCGGCCCGCGCCGATGGGTACACCCACGCGCTGGTCTTGGGAATGGGCGGATCCAGCCTCGCCCCGGATGTTTTCACGGAGACTTTTGGTAAACGAGAGGGGTACCTCGACCTGGCGGTGCTCGACAGCACCGATCCCGGTGCAGTGCTGAATTTCGCGGAGAGCATGGACCCCGCGCGCACTCTCTATATCGTATCCACCAAGTCCGGCGGAACGGTGGAGACTCTGTCGTTCTTCAAGTACTTCTACAACCGCGTGGCGGAGGCCGATCGAAGTGGCAGGACCGGCGCGCACTTCGTGGCGATCACCGATCCCGGCAGCCAGCTGGCCGAGCTGGCCGAGCGTTACGACTTTCGAGCGGTCTTCGTGAACGATCCCAATATCGGCGGCCGCTACTCCGCGCTGTCGTTTTTTGGACTGGTGCCGGCGGCCCTAATCGGCGTGGATCTCGTGACGATTCTTGGCCGCGCCCTGTCCACTGCCTGTTCCTCTCACTCCTGTGTGCAGGCGGCGGATAACCCGGCTGCCTGGTTGGGCGTTGCCATGGCCGAGCTGGTACGGGCCGGATGCGACAAGCTGACTCTAGTCGCCTCACCCGAATTCCTCAGCTTCGGAGACTGGCTGGAACAGTTGATTGCCGAAAGCACTGGCAAGCAGGGCCAAGGCATCTTGCCGGTCGTGCGCGAAGAGGCCGGCGCGCCGGAGGTGTACGGCGATGACCGAGTCTTCGTCGACTTGAGGATGGAGGGTGACACGGCCCATGACCTGGTTGTTCAGGAGCTCGAACGGGCAGGTCATCCGGTCATTCGGATACGCGTGCACGACCGCTACGACCTGGGAGGCCAGTTCTTCCTATGGGAGATGGCGACCGCCATTGCGGGGCTTCGAATGGGAATCCACCCCTTCAACCAGCCAAACGTCGAGTCCTCCAAGGTCCTGGCGCGAGAGATGGTCGAAGCGTACACGCGGCAGGGGGCGCTGCCGAGCGAAGAGCCGGCCCTGGTCGACGGGGGCATCTCGGTCTTCGGTGGAAATGGATTCGAGCGGGCGGAGCAGGCCATGGCGAGTCTCGTGGGAGAGGCGGGGCCAGGGGAGTATCTCGCGCTACAGGCCTACATCAATCCAACCCAAGAACATGACCGGCAACTCCAGGCGCTGCGACATACGCTGCGTGACCATACCCGCCTGGCTACCACATTGGGCTACGGCCCGCGCTATCTGCACTCCACGGGGCAGCTGCACAAGGGAGACGCGGGAGCCGGCAGGTTTATTCAGATTACGGCCGCGGATGTCCGAGACGCGCCGATCCCCGACTCGCCGGGCGTGGAGGATTCAGCCGTCAGCTTCGGCGTATTGAAGGCGGCTCAGGCGATGGGCGACCGCCGGGCGCTGGAGCAGGCCGGGCGGCGCGTGATTCGGTTTCACCTGGGTGAGGATATTCCTGGAGGCCTGGCTCGACTCCGCAGCGCGCTGGACTAGCGGCCAGTGCAGCGGATTCGCTGCTCATTGAAACCGGCTGGACTCCGAGGATCGACTCGTGACGGATGGCGTCGAGGAGCTAAAGAAGCAGGCGGCCGAGGCGGCAGTAGCGCTTGTC
>CAYHJH010000229.1:0-3209 GCA_964356605.1 uncultured Anaerolineaceae bacterium | reverse complement strand
AGAGCGGCCCCGCCAATTCGGGGCCGCTTTTCGTTTAGGAAGTCACACACCTGCCCACTTGGGGGGATCTTCGCCTCTAAGCCATATTAAGGCGCTGGCCGGTTCTGAACCGCAAGTGTGCCTGGCCAAGCCTTTGTCTCTTCGGAATATTCGAGCTATAGGGCTTCGAGCTCGGCCAACGCTCGAGGAATCCCGGCGGCGACGTCACTCGCAAGTACCGAAGCCGTGGTGCCGGCACGTTCGGCAGCGAGCTCGCCTGCCCGCCCGTGCAGGTAAGCTCCGAGCACGGCCGCCTCGTAGGCACGAACGCCCTGGGCCCGCAGGCCCACCAGTATTCCTGCCAGCACGTCTCCTGTGCCTGCGCGTGCGAGGGCGGGCGTAGCAAAGGGCAGGATCGTCGCTCGCCCGCCCGGGTCTGCGACCACCGTGTGCGCGCCCTTGAGGACAACGACGTGCGCCCATTGCTTGGCCCACCGCCGGGCAGCCTCGAGTCGATCAGCCTGGATCTCTTCCTTCGGTGTTCCGCTGAGAATGCTCATCTCACCTGGATGAGGGGTGAGGACCGTGCCGGCTGGGAGAGTCTGAGGCCAGCCCGGGATGCCGGCCAGGTGTTTGAGACCGTCGGCATCCACCACGCACGGAGGCAGGGAGACGTCCCTTTGCGAACGCGTGCCGGGTTGCGGTGCGGCGGCCAGATTCGTGGTCAGTAATCCCATCAAGAAATCTCGGACGACGGGTTCGAGCCCGAAGCCAGGGCCAATGAGCATCGCCTGAGTCTTGCCCCATTCTTGCTGGATCGCACTGATTCCTGATGGATCGACCGAGCCTGATCGGTGTGGCAATAAGATCCAGGTCACTTCAGGCAGTGCGCCGGCGATCAGGGCCTGGAGTGGCTCCGGGACTGCGAGGGTGACCAGCCCCGCGCCGACCAGGTAGGCCGACCGGGCGGCCAGTTGGGCAGCTCCAGGATAGTTGGCAGAACCGGCCACGATGAGCGCTCGACCGAAGGTGCCTTTGTGAGCATCACGTGGCCGGGGCGGGAGCAGCGGACGCACTTCAACCGCACTGGCCAATTCGATCTCGATGCTGGCGAAGTCCGGCTGGTCAGGTTGCAGGCCAATATCGCCGACGACCAGGCTGCCTGTGAAGCCGGCACCCGGGAAGCGAAGCAGCCCGGGCTTGGCGGCTGCCAGCGTCACGGTGAGGTCGGCTGCGAGCGTCTCTTCAGCGACCGCTCCGCTATCACAATCGAGCCCCGAAGGGCAGTCGACCGCAACGATTGCGGGACGATCTACGCGTTGGCCCAACGCGTTCTGTACGACCTTCAGGACCTCCAGAGCCGATCCCTTGAGCGGCAACTCGAAGCCCGTTCCAAGAATTGCGTCCAGAATGAGCTGCGCTCGTCCAACCTGTAAACGCAATACGCGCCCGCGCTGATCTTGCTCCGAGACCGCGATCAAGACGCCCCGATGGCGAAGCTTTGCAAGATGTGGGTCATCGTCAGGGCGCTCTTTGGTGAGATACACCGCGACCTGTGCTCCCGCCTGCGCGAGATGCTCTGCGGCCACCAGCCCGTCGCCGCCGTTGTTCCCCGAACCGGCCAGCACCAGCACCGGCTTCCCTTCGATCGGACCGTAACGCTCAACGATCACCTGTGCCACAGACCAGCCAGCATGCTCCATCATTAGCGCGTATGTGTGCCCAGCCGCATCGGCAACCCGCTCGATCTTGCGCATTTGCGCCACGGTCGCAACTTTCGGCACGCTTTACCCTCCAGCCGTACGCCCGCGGCTCTCGCGCTGGCTCACGGCAGCCTCTCTCGCTTGACTCTTTTCATCTCGTGTGGCTATGCGCAATCTGCTCAGGCTCACAATCCCGTCATCAAAAACCCAGCCCACACCATGCAGGGCACGTGGATTATGCGCGAACGGTACCTGAGTGTCAACGATTGCGACCTTGGATTGACAGTCGGCGCGGCCCGCGAGTAAACTGCCGGTCCGCTGCTTCCGATGATCACCCGAGAACGGCTCGAAGTGCTCGAGGATCAAGCCTTGGCGCCCTATGCGCATCGCAGCCGGAACTCGCGCGGCAGGGTGTACCCGGAGCCGGAGCCAACCTACCGGACCGCGTTCCAACGCGATCGCGACCGCATCCTCCATACGACCGCCTTCCGCCGATTGGAATACAAGACCCAGGTCTTTGTGATCACGGAGGGTGACTATTACCGCACCCGGCTCACCCACACCTTGGAGGTGGCACAGATCGGTCGCAGCCTGGCGCGGGCCCTCGCAGCCAATGAAGACCTGGTCGAGGCAATATCGCTGGCCCACGACCTGGGCCATCCTCCGTTTGGACACTCCGGAGAAGCCACTCTCAGCCGACTGATGGCCGACCACGGCGGCTTCGACCACAACCAGCAGTCCCTGCGGATCGTCACGGAACTGGAGCGCCGCTACCCGGACTTTCCCGGCCTCAACCTGACCTGGGAAGCGCGTGAGGGAATCGTCAAACATGAGACCGAGTACGATGTGGCCGACGCGGCAGGATACGAACCGGATAAGCGAGGCCACCTCGAGGCGCAGATCGCCAACCTGGCAGACGAATTGGCCTTCACCGCCCACGACCTGGACGACGGCCTGCGCTCGGCGATGATTGTTCCGGATCAGCTCGAGGGTCTGGCCCTCTGGGACTTGCTGCGGGAAAGTATCGATTGGCACGGATCCCAGCTCGACGACCTGACCCGCCATCAACTGATTCGTCGGCTGATCGGGCTGGAGGTTTCTGCACTGTTGGAAGCCACTCATGCCCGGATCCAGTCTGCAGGCCTGGACTCAGTCGAGAGCCTGCAGGCGCTCGACTACAACGTTGTGGCATACTCGGATGAAATGGCGGCTCTGAACCAGCAATTGAAAGACTTCCTGTTTGCCAACATGTACAAACACTACCGAGTGGTTCGAATGCAGACCAAGGCTGAGCGGGTCGTTGCAGACTTGTTTTCAGTCTACGCTGAGACGCCCGAAATCCTCCCGAATGAAATTCAGCGTAACGGCCTGGAGTCCGACCGTCATCGCACCATTTGCGACTATCTGGCCGGAATGACCGATCG
Source organism: uncultured Anaerolineaceae bacterium (assembly GCA_964356605.1). Taxonomy (GTDB): domain Bacteria; phylum Chloroflexota; class Anaerolineae; order Anaerolineales; family E44-bin32; genus JADFRG01. The sequence continues at coordinate 103 of CAYHJH010000229.1, read as the reverse complement.
TTTTGCCCTGCAGGAGCACAAGCGGTTATTCGAGCCTGAGGCTCAGCCCTAAGCGACCATGGCACAGGAGAAACAATTCCTTACGGCGAAGGGCGCCGCCAAA
>CAYHJH010000228.1:0-3219 GCA_964356605.1 uncultured Anaerolineaceae bacterium | reverse complement strand
CGATTAGCGCTATGTCGGGCCAGAACGCTTCCGAGCGAGCCCAGCGGCCGGTGAGTCGTCGGATGCTCAGGGGTCGCAATCCACCGCGCCCGAGCCAGACAAGCAGCGCCAATCCCAACAGGACAGGTATCCAGGCATAAAGCGCCCCAAGGCGAAGACCGAGCAGACCGGTCCAAAGGATGAGGACCGGATAGAGGGCAAGGCTTACCCCAGGGGAGAGCGCCACCAGGGATGTCCATCCGGGGGAATCCTTGCCGCGGAAGACGGTAGCGACAAGGCCAAGGCCGGGGATCACAAACAGGAGAAGGCCAACGCCAAGGATTGCCAATGATGAGAGTGCCTCTCGGGCCAGCCCAACCGCGGCATGGGTGGGACTGTAACCGAGCAAGAATGTCAATTGGGCATCTATCGGCTGACCATTCCGGTAAGCCGCACCATGAAGGTAGCCGTCGGCGGGACCAGCCGGCGCCGCCACACTTCCCTCACCTTCGACCTCAAGCAGGGCGTAGTAGTACTCTCCGCCTGAGCCTGCTTGCGGAGTCAGGTCGAATCGGTAGAAGCCAGGCTCGCTCACAGCGTTAGTCGGTATTGTGGCGAGAGCGAGATCCATGGGTTCATCTGGCGCGGCCCTGAGGTGGAGGCTAATCACGCCATCCCCAGATTCGCCCGGCCGCAGAAAAACATCGATGGCCTGCAGTCCAGCGTGCCGAGCGACGAAGGTCTGCCCCAGAGAGGTCCCGGCCTGTAGAGTGAAGCCAGCCTGATCTGAGATCTCCGGCTGTCCCTGCCCCAAGATCGGAGAACAGCCGACTGCCCAGAGAGGAAGTACGAAGAGCAGTCCGCGCCTAATGCTCCTCACAAGTCAGTCAGGCTATTTTGCTTGGGATTCTGGAGGTTGAAGAAGTAGCTACTGCGGCTCAATCCCGCTCTCTATCCGAAAGCTCAATGCGCCGCAGGCGAAACAAGACCTCTTCCAAGATCTTCCGATTGAAGCCGATAAGGTCTGCCAGCAGGCCGATGAGTACGACTTGAAAGCCAACGATCAAGAGGACTGCAGCCAGGATAACGGATTGGACATGCCCCGCTCCCTGCCCTATGCCCACGAAGTACAGATATCGGATCCCAAGTACGAGCCCGGCCAAGAGTATGAACGCCCCTAAGGCCGTGAATACGCGTAGCGGCCGGTACATCGCGTAAGCGCGCACCATGCTGGCCACGGCGTTCCTCATGAAATGAGGCAGGCTCTTCATCAGGCGCGAGGGTCTCTTTTGGGGATTCGTGCGCACGGTGACATATTCCACTGCCATGCGCGCCGCACCAGCCTGGATCAGGGTCTCAAGCGTATAGGAGTACTCGCCCAGAACCAGAGTGTGCAAGGCAGCATGGCGGGAAAGGGCCCGAAAGCCGCTGGTTGCGTCCGGGGTTTCGATGCCGGAGGCCACCTGGATCACCCAGCTCCCCAGGCGCTGGAGCAGACGTTTGGTCTTGGAGAAGGACGGGTGCGAGGCGACGCCGCGGTCACCTACCACAAGATCCGCTCGACCCGCAAGAATAGGTTCGAGCAGGACAGGAATGTCGTCCGCACGGTATTGGTTGTCGGCATCCGTATTCACGATGATATCGGCGCCGCGAGCTAGGCAGGCGTCAAGCCCAGCAGCAAATGCCCCTGCCAGGCCGAGATGCCTTCGGAGCCGGACGATATGGTGCACATGCGACGATCGAGCGACCGCAGCGGTCGAGTCTGTGCTCCCATCGTCAACGACTAGGTACTCGATCTCATTAATGCCGGGAATCGCGGTGGGAAGTGCCTCAATGGTCTCCGGGAGGACTTCCGCCTCGTTGTAGCAAGGGATCTGGATGATGAGTTTCAAGTTTGGCCTTCCAGCCTGAAGATTACTTCCCAGCCTAGCACATTTCTCGGATGACAGTATGCCGCTGCCACCACGCTCTCCGCACACTCTGCCCGGCTCGCCGATTGAAAGCCGTCAATCGCCTCGATTCGGATCGCAGAATCTGCAAGAGTGCCCTCGACGTGTCTGAACGCTGTCGGTGAGACCGCTAAGTAGCTCCGGAGGGCCGCTTAGAGGTGGATATGTCATGGCGCGAAGGATGCGACGACAAAGCTCCCGCTTGTGAAGATGCCTACGGTAGTAGTTCAGGTATCTGCAGCTCCCTTCGCATGACTAGGGTGCCTCGACCAACTGGTAGACAGTTCCACCCGCATAGTCGGCAAGGAACAGGTTCCCGGCCTCGTCCTCGCCGAAGGTTGAGATACTGTAGGGGGTATCGGCCAGCAGGCTGTAAGTCCACGATGTACCCGCTTGTTGCACACCCCAAAGTCTCCCAGAGCAGAAGTCACCGAGGAAATAGATGCCTTGCATCCCGCTGTTTCCGGGCCCGCGGTAGACGTACCCACCGGTCACCGAACAACCCAATGAATGATCGTACTCGAAGGCAGGGGGCACCGGCACCAAGCCGGCGCAGCCCGGGGTGAGTTTGAAATCAACCGAGCCCTCCTTGCAAGGCCAGCCGTAGTTCTCGCCCCCGAGACTGGAAGCCAGCTGGAAGTTGACTTCCTCGCGCGCGCTCTGGCCGACGTCGGCAATGTAAAGGTCTCCCGAAGATCGATCAAATGAGAAGCGCCATGGGTTGCGAAGGCCGAGAGCCCAGATCTCCTCCCGGTAACCGGGCATCCCCACGAAAGGGTTGTCGGGAGGGATAGCGTAGGGCAGGCCCTGAGACCAGAGAACGACGGGCAAGTACAGCCTGAAAGGTCCGCTGGGAGTGGGCTCGGCAAAGCGGCCCTCGAGCTCCACATCGATGCGCAGGAGCTTCCCGAGCAGCGAGGCCGGGTCCTGTGCGTTGTCAAAGGGGTCGCCCGCCCCGCCACCGTCGCCGGTGGCGATGTAGAGATAGCCATCCGGTCCGAAGGCGATCTGCCCACCGTTGTGGTTGCTGTAGGTCGGGTGGTCGAGGACGAGGAGCACCTCCTCGGTGAGGGCGTCGGCCAAGTCCGGCTCATCGGTTACGTGGAAGCGGGCCAGCACGTTGTTCCCGCGGTTTCCCGCCCGGTCATCGGTGAAGAAGACGTAGAAATAACCCTTTGTGCTGTATCCGGGAGGAAACGCCAGGCCCAGCAGCCCTTCTTCGGCCCCAATATCTCGTACCCCGTCCGAGATGTCGAGGACGCCGCTCGTGTTCGTGTCCGCGGCATCGCAG
>CAYHJH010000227.1:0-3243 GCA_964356605.1 uncultured Anaerolineaceae bacterium | reverse complement strand
TCGCGGACGAAGTCGGCCAACTCATAGGGCATCACGTTCTTGTCGCGCGGGTTCGGCTTGGTGAAATCGGCGACCGGACGTTGGTCGCCGCTCCAACCCCAGAAAGACAGCGCCATCGCCAGGGTGGCCGGGCCGCAGTTGTTCCACTGCTGGTACTCGTGGCGGATGCCGGAGAGCAGGACACTGGAGGGGATGTCCGTCTGGACCGGGGTGGGTGTGGAGGCGGGGCCGGGATTGTCGGTCGGAACAGAGGTGGCGGCCGGCGGAGCGGTCGGGCTGGCGAGCGCGGCCAGCGTCGCATCGACCATCGCCGCCAGCGTTGGGTCCGGTGTGAAGACTGCCTCTCCCGGCGGCGAGAACGCATATTTCACCCGTGCCCGAAGCTCGGAAATGCGCCAGCCCAGCTGGTACTGGACGACGGGCAGGTTGAATGCCGAGACAGCCAGGAGACCGCCTACGAGCGCGAGGATGGCCAACTTCAGCGGAAGTCGCCTTTTCTTCGCGAGGGGCCGATACCTCATGTCTGGGCTTGGAGCGAAGGCGCGGGACGGGGGATGGAAGACTTCGCGGAACTGTGCGCGGCGGCCCAAAGGATCACCACGGCGCTCCAGTAGACAGCCGCCAGGCTCAGGTGCAGCACCCGCGACCACATGGGTAGCAGGAGCAGGACATTCGCAATCCCCAGACCGGATTGCAGCACTAAAAGTGTGAGCAGCAGGTAGGCGTACCGGTGCAGAGCCGGCTCGCTGCTGCTCGCGAGCAACTGGCCGACCGCCCAACCGCTCAGGACCAGGACGGCCAGAGCTGCGAACCGGTGGAGCATGTGGATATCCATCAAGCGCTGAGCCGCGGGGGCTGAGGAGCCGCAGAGAGGAAAGGAAAGGCAAGCGAGCGAGGCGCCGGATCGGGTGACGTAGGACCCGGTCAGGAGCAGCACATAGGTTGCGGCGGCGACCGCCGAGATTAGGGAAAGCAGTGGCCGATTGGATACAGCATGCTGCGCGCTAGAGCGAAGTCCTTCGAGCGCAGGCGAAGTCACCACCAGCTCGACCGCGAGCAGGCCGACGATCAACATCGCCACGGCGGTGTGGATCAGGCCGGTCTCGGGCGGAATCTCCAATACCACGTGCAGCCCGCCCAACAGAATCTGCACAAGCAACAGCCCGGCCGCTGCCACCGCGGGCCATACGATCCAGCGTTGTGTCCGCTGATCCCGCCAGGCCAAGGCCGCGAGCACAAGGATTTGCAGACTGGCTATGCCACCGACGAGGCGATGGCTGAACTCCACCCAGGCGCCGGTGTAAGCCGGCGGGATCGCCCGACCGTAGCACAGCGGCCAGTCCGGGCAGCCGAGCCCGTGGCCGGTCACACGAACGATGCTTCCGACCAAGATCAACAGCACGGTGCTTGCCCACGCGGAGGCTGCGAGAATAGAGATCAGCCGCTGTCGCTCCGCGGAGGTCGCGGTGAAAGTTGCGGTAGTCAATGGGTCTGAGCGCTGTGCCAAAAAGAAACAGCCCCGAGAGCATACCACGATGTTCTCGGGGCTTGCGGGCCCGGGGGCGTACTACCGACCTGGCCCTTGTGGCCTAATTCGGAGGCGGGAAGTACAAGCCGTCGTCGTGCGCGCCGCTCACCTTTAACAGTCCAGCGGCGCCCTTGCCCACCCGATAGAGCGCGTGATCCACCAACAGGTAGTTGCCCGGCACGTCAAGCGAGAATTCGAAGACTGCGACCGAGCCAGGCGGGACATACCAGGTTTCTTCGTTGGCGATGAAGGTATCGGGCGAGCCGCTGTAGACCTTGTCGAAAATCTCGCCGATGATGTGGAAATTGGATCCCACGTTCGGTCCGCCGGTGCCGAAGAACAGGCGGATCGACTCTCCGACCTTGGCCTCCAAGGGGAAAAGCTGGGTGAGCGCAGCCACATGGCCATTGAAGGTGAAGTATTCGGGCTGCTCGGCCGCGGCCTTCTCGCCACTGAATGCCTGGTGCCCTTGATCGCCAAACTTTCCGGCCGTGTACCACTCCCCCTGCAGGACATAGAACTCTCGATCCACTTCCGGCAGGCCGCCGCGCGGCTCCACCACGATGCCACCATACATGCCCTGGGCGATGTGGTGCCAGGGTGGCGGTGCGGCGCAGTGGTACACGTAAGCGCCGACGTTCAGCGCCTTGAAACTGAAGGTCTTGGTTTCGCCTGGTGCGACGGTGGTCACAGCGGCGCCCCCGCCCGGGCCGTTGACTGCATGCAGGTCGATGTTGTGGCTGCCTTCATTCTCCGGCGGGTTGACCAGGGTGACTTCTACCGTGTCGCCTTCCATGACCCGCAAGAAGGGACCTGGCACAGTGCCATCGAAGGTCCAGTAGCTGTAGGTCGTGCCGTCGGCCAGTTCAGCGGTGAGCTCCTGGATGGTGAGCGTGATACTCACGGTGGTGGGCTCGCTGCGGCGGATGGGTGGCGGGACGTCCGCCGGATTGCGTGCGACGTTTGCCACATCGACCGGCCGGGCCGTGTCGAGCGAGCCCACGCCGATACGCTGGATCGCCCCGGTGGCGGAGTCTTGCAGCGCAGCCAGATCCTCCCTGATCGGCGCGGTCTGGGTCACTGCGTAACCCCCAACCAGCAGTGCTGCGACGGCGAGAATGATCCCTACGACTCCTATCCGATTTGAACTCATGCCAAACTCCCTCCTCTGCTATGTCGTTTGCAGACGGTTTGCATGGGCCGACGATAACACGGAGGCCGAAAAGGGTGAATGGATTCTTGGCAGGCCGAATTGTGATGATTGTCACTAATTTGGGTCGTCTTTATCCAGTGTAGGGTGGGGCGTGCCCTCCAGCTATAATCCTGGCGGGCCCGCCTTGGCGGGCAAGTAGCTGAGGTCGTGTTGCGAAGGTTGATGCTGATCGCCATTGGGTTTGGGCTGGCGTTGTTGTTGGCTAACGCCGCGACCGCCGCGGCTGCCTCAGCGATGGTGCTTCAGCCGACGCCGTTCCTTACCCCCACACCAAACGCCGCCGGGGATATCGTGTACATCGTGCAGGAGGGCGACTCCCCGTGGCGGATCGCAGCGATCGCCGGCATGACAGTGGAAGAGTTGATGGCGTTGAATGGGTTCGAGTCTGGCGACTTTATCTCGCCCGGGATGGAGCTGGTGCTGGGCTCGGTGGCTGCCACTGCCACGCCCCAGGCAACTCCCACGCCTACGCTCGCGCCCGAGGAGATGAGTGGGGCCGGCG
>CAYHJH010000226.1:0-3252 GCA_964356605.1 uncultured Anaerolineaceae bacterium | reverse complement strand
TACGACTATTTGACCAAGCCGCTCGAATCCCTGGCCGACTTTGATGTCACGGTGACCCGGGCGCTCGAGCACGCCTTCCTGCTCCATGAGAACAAGCGGCTGTTCGCCGAGGTTCAGCGGTTGGCGGTCACCGATTCGCTCACCGGTCTGTACAACCGGCACAAACTGGACGAGGTATTGGCAACCGAGTTCGAGCGCGCCCGCCGCTACAAGCGTCCGCTCTCGATCATCATGCTGGATATGGATGGGCTGAAGACCATCAACGACACCTTTGGGCACCCGGCCGGGGACGTGGCACTCAAGATCGTGGCCGAGGCGATCCGCAAGACGGTCCGCCGAGTCGATCTCCCGGCCCGCTTCGGCGGCGACGAGTTCATCATTGTGCTGCCAGAAGTCGAATTGGACGTGGCGCTGCTCATTGCCGAACGAATCAGCGAGAAGATCCGCCCCAGCGAGGAACAGAAGGATATGTTTTCACTCAGCGGCGGCGTGGCTCAACTGCGGGACGAGCACGCTTCGGCGGAGGACTTTATGCGGGCGGTGGATGAGGCCCTCTATCGGGCCAAGCGGGCCGGCGGTGCCCAGATCATGCTTCCGATTTCGGAGGAGAAATCGGCCGAGGTCCTTCAGGGCAGCTAGTTAGATGCACCGAGGAGATCGATAGGCCAGGGGATGTTTCAAGAGAGCGATGCCAAGATGCACATGACAGGAACTGCCTTCGAGCGGTCCGTTGGCAAGCCCAAGCCCGACACGGACAACCCGACCACGTTGGTCGGAAAGATGCTCGCGGTGTTCGCCGGACTGCGCGCCAAACTCATCATCCCGTACGTCGTTTTGACTTTGATGATCGCCATGGTGGGAGTGTACGTCATCACCCGCCTGGTGACTTCTACTGTCCGCGAGCGATTCATCAACCAACTGCTGGAAGCCAGCCGGGTGGCTGCGGACGGTGTCGTTCGCCAGGAGCGCACCCACCTGGAAGACTTGCGCCTGATGGCCTTCACTGAAGGAGTATCGCAGGCGATGGTGGCTCGCGACGCTCAGGCGCTACAAGACCTGTTGTTCCCACTGGCCCTCAACAACGATATTCAGGCTGTCACGGTGATCGACCTCAACGGCATCGAGGTGCTCACGCTGGCCAAGCACCCGACCTCAGGTGAAACCATCACCTCCGAGGGAGGCGACTTTTCCCAGTTCAACATCGTTGCCGATGTGCTCACCAGCGGGCAGGACGCGCTGGGCGACAAGTATGCCGGGATGCTAGCCACCTCCTTCGGGCCGTATCTTTTCACCAGTGCACCCGTCCGCGATGCGAACGGCAACTTGCTTGGGGTGCTGCTCGCCGGCACGCGCCTTGAATCGCTGCTGGCCGAGGTCAAGAGCCAGTCGCTGGCCGACGTAGTGCTGCTGGACAACGGTGGCAAGGTGGTGGCCACCACCTTCGTGGAGCCCGAGACCGGTTTTGCCCCCGTCGAGATCAACCCGGGCCTCATCAACGACACCAACCCCTCGATCACCCTGGACCTTGAGCTCTACGGTCGCGAGTACAAGGCCACCTATTCACCACTGGTCATACGCCAAAGCGACACCGGCATCCTGGGTGTGGCGCTGCCAAGCAACTTCATCGTGACCGCCATGGCGACCAGCCGCAATACATTCAGCCTGATTTTTACCTTGGCAACGGTGGCGACGATCATTGTCGGCTACATGTTGGCGCAGAGCATCGCCAGGCCGATCCTGCGGCTGCGGTCTGTCTCGCAGGCCGTGGCGGCTGGTGACTTGAATCAGGATACCGGCGTCCGCAGCGTCGACGAGATCGGCGAGCTGGCCAGCGCTTTTGACATCATGACCCTGCGGCTGCGAGAGCGGACCGCGGAGGCCGCCCAGCTCTACGACGAAACTGTAGTGCGCAATCAAGAACTCGCCGATATCAATGCCCGACTGCAGACCGCGCAGACCCAGCTAATTCAATCGGAGAAATTGGCGTCGGTCGGCCAGCTTACTGCTGGCATCGTTCACGACGTCAAGAATCCACTGGCAGTGATCAAGGGTTTGGCCGAGGAGCTCACCGATGAATTCGGGTTGGATCCCACCACCCGCGAGCAGCTCAAGACCATCCGGGAGAGTGCCGCCAAGGCCAGCACCATCGTCACGGATCTGCTGAAGTTTGCTCGCCAGTCCACACCCGAGTTGCAGCGGCGTGACATGCGTGAAACCATCGAATCCTCGGTCCGACTTACGGAGTACCTGGCTCGCAAGTCAAATGTCCAGGTAAAAGTGGATCTTCCGGCTCGGACAGTGATGGTTGCTTACGATGCGCAGCAGATCGAGCAGGTCCTGATCAACCTGATCAGCAACGCGATCCAGGCCATCAAGAACGGGGGGACGGTTCGGATCAACCTGAGCGAAGCTGGAGGGGCCGTCGCCATTGCCGTGCAAGACAACGGCATCGGCATTCCAGAGAAGAACCTGCAACGGATATTCGATCCTTTCTTCACCACCAAGCCGGAAGGCGAAGGCACCGGCCTGGGGCTTTCGGTGAGCTTTGGCATCGTCACCCGACACCGGGGTCGGATTGAGGTCGACAGCAAGCCCGGCCTGGGCACCACCTTCACGGTCCTCCTCCCGATCGACCAGGAGGAGGTTGCGCTGGAGGCGGAACAGGAGCTGGCGATCGCCTGATCGTACTGTCGTCGGAAGGCCTGAAGTGGGCTGGGCCTCCGAACTGGCGCGATCAGAACGTGGGCACATGTTAAGGGTGGGCGGCTAACCCGCAGAGGCCTCCGCAAGAACAGCGCGGCCAGGCAGTAGCGCGTGGCCCCCAGAGTTTGAGGTGAAAGTCGATGCGCGTCCTGGAGTGGAGCGCAGCATTGGCTGGGCGTAATGATGAAGGCTTTGAGCCAGATCACGAATTACGACACCAGGCGTGCGCTGAGTTCCTGCGTCCACGCCGGCATCGCATTTAACAAGCTCGCCTCCCCCAGCTTGGCCACTGGATCTTCGTTCCCGCGCCGTCACAAACAGCTCACGGCGAGCCGTAGGCCTCACCAGTGGCTGGCCGATCTCCCCTGTTCTAGTAGCGATCTCTCAAGCACCCAGACTGGCAGCGTCTCAGGCTCCTCGGTCGATTTCGGAGTTGACCGCGGCGGCGATTCGAGGATCGATCTGCCATGAAGTTCGAATCGGCATTCACTCAGCTGCGCGAAGCAGCCGTCAAAGCCGCCGGCGTGAGCGCGGCGCGGAAGCAAGAGG
>CAYHJH010000225.1:0-3267 GCA_964356605.1 uncultured Anaerolineaceae bacterium | reverse complement strand
GGCTGGGCGCCGATCAGCGGGATGCCATTGATGAAGAACGTCGGCGTGCCGTTGATCCCTAGGCTAGCTCCGTAACGGAAATCCGCCTCGACTTCACCAGCCTGGCGCCCACTGTCCAGACACTCCAGCAGAGTCGCGCTGTCAAGTCCAAGCTGCTGTGCGGAGGCCCCAAAGCCTGCCCGGTCGAGCGCGTAAGCCCCGGAGAAGAGGGCATCATGGTACTCCCAGTATGCGCCTTGCTCCCCAGCACAGTTTGCGGCCTGGGCGGCAGCGAAACCGGCGGTTCCGTCTGCCACGATCGGGAAATCCCTGTATACGAAACGAATCTGCGCGGGGTAGGCCGCCAGCAGCTCCCGGAAGACCTCCTGATGCCACTGTCGGCAGTACGGGCAGTTGAAGTCGCTGAACTCGATGATCGTAACCGGCGCGTCGAGAGGTCCAATGGCGGGGTCGTTATCCGGATCAACTTCGATGCGTCCGCCGACTGAGAACCCGGCCGAACTATTCGATGATGCCGCCGACTCTCGCGGGACACCGCCCCACACCAGATAGCCGAAAGCCAGCCCCGCGGCAAAGGCCAGGGGCAGCAAGGCGGCATAGAAATGGCTGCTACGAATGTGGATGTAGCGCCGGTCGTCTTCTGCAAACACGGCAGGCCTGGCCTCCTTTGGCGAGGCGAGGTCGGGCATTGCCAGATCGTCCGGCGCATTCACGGGCGGGGTCCCCAGAGCGGCGGGATTATAGCATCCGGCCTCCGCGCGGCCTGCTACGGAAGACCGCATACCCTTCACCGAAATGCATGCGCGGCGTGAACACTCGCAAGTTTGAACTTCTTGCCCGACCATTGCCACCGCTCCGGGGCCTCTGTATAATCCAGGAGCACGGGCGGTTAGCTCAGTTGGTTAGAGCGCATGCTTGACATGCATGAGGTCGTAGGTTCAAATCCTATACCGCCCACACAATCGAATAGCAAAACGCGACGACCGGGACGAGTAGTCGGGCCCCGGAGTTCACAGGGACGGGGGATCCAGACTGAGAATCCCCCGGATGCTCCGGCCGACGAAAACCCCCCGCGAGCGGAAACCGGAAAGCCTGAAGCCGCGCAGGGCTCAGGGCGAGTAAGGGGAACGGGTTAGCTCCGTTATCGGCTGAACGAGATGGCCTCGCTGCAGGCCAATCTGGGTGGAACCGCGTGAGCGTTGGCTCTCGCCCCAGTGGGGTGAGAGCCGTTTCTTTTTAATGCCGGCCATGGCATGGCGCTGCGGCCGACCTGGAGGTGTTGCATGCCAAAGCACCAAGAACAACCCTATGAACAGTCGGAGCTCTACCGCCTCCGGCATTCGGCTTCCCATGTGATGGCACAAGCGGTGATGGAAATGTTCCCGGGGCAGGCCAGGCTCGCCATCGGCCCGCCGATCGAGAACGGCTTTTATTACGACTTCGACCTGCCGCGCTCGCTTACCCCGGAAGACCTCGAACGCCTGGAGAGCCGCATGCGCGAGATCCTGGTCGGGAAGCACGCCTTTCAGCGGCGCGAGCTCTCGGCGGATGAGGCGCGGGGCCTGTTCGCCGATCAGCCGTACAAGCTCGAGCTGATCGACGGCTTGGAGGCGGGTGGCACCGACGAGTACGGTGTGGAGACCTCGGAGAAGCCGGTGATCTCGACCTACTCTCACGACACGTTCACCGATCTCTGTCGCGGCCCGCACGTCGAGAACACGCAGGAGATCAACCCAGACGCGGTCAAGCTGCTGAGCGTCGCCGGGGCCTACTGGCGCGGCGACGAGACCCGGCCGATGCTCCAACGTATCTACGGCACCGCCTGGAACACGGCCGAGGAGCTCGAGGCGCACCTGGCGATGCTTGAGGAGGCCAAACGGCGCGATCACCGCAAGCTCGGCCGCGAGCTGGAGATCTTCGTTTTCGATGACGAGGTCGGGCCAGGGTTGCCGCTCTGGCTGCCGAAAGGCGCCGTCATGATCGAGGAGCTGGAACGACTGGCAAAGGAAACCGAGGCGAACGCCGGCTATGTGCGCGTGCGCACGCCGCACCTCTCCAAGGAAGATCTCTTCCTGCACAGCGGGCATCTGCCGTACTACGCCGCCAGCATGTACCCGGCAATGGAAATGGAGGGCACCCGCTACTACGTCAAGCCGATGAACTGCCCGATGCATCACAAGATCTTCGCCAGCAAACTGCGCTCCTACCGCGAGCTGCCGCTGCGCCTGGCCGAGTACGGCACCTGCTACCGCTACGAGAAGAGCGGCGAGCTGTTCGGCCTGCTGCGGGTCCGTTCGATGCAGATGAACGACGCGCACATCTACTGCTCGGAGGAGCAGTTCGAGAGCGAGTTCCTGGCCGTGGTGCGGCTGTATTTGGAGTACTTCCGCATCTTCGGCATCGAGAAGTACGTCATGCGGCTGGGCACCCACCACAAGCGCGGGTTGGGGAAGAAGTATGTCGACAATGAGCGGTTGTGGCTGAAGACCGAAGACATGGTCCGCCGGGCAATGGTCCACGGGGACGTCCCCTACGTCGAGGCCGCCGACGAGGCCGCCTTTTACGGGCCGAAGATCGACGTTCAGATTTGGAGCGCTACCGGCCATGAGTTCAGCCTGGCGACCAACCAGGTCGATTTCGCCCAGCCGGCCCGCTTCGAACTCAAGTTCGTCAACCGCCAGGGTCAGGACGAGACGCCGCTTGTCATCCACCGGGCGCCGCTCGGCACGCACGAGCGGATGATCGGGTTCCTGATCGAGCACTACGCCGGTGCCTTTCCGGTGTGGCTGGCTCCGGTGCAGGCGACCCTGATCCCGATCGCCGACCGGCATCAGGATTACGCTGCCGAGGTCGCCAAGCGGCTGCGTGCGGCGGGGCTGCGCGTTGAAGTCGATGACCGGGGCGAGCGGATGAACGCCAAGATCCGCGACGCTCAGCTCCAGAAGATCCCGTACATGCTGGTCGTCGGCGATCGAGAACAGCAGGCCGACCAGGTGGCGGTCCGGTTGAGGAGCGAAGAAGATCTGGGAGCGATGTCGGTGGGTGCCTTTCTGGACCGAGCGCAGCACGATATCATGGCTAGGATCTGAGGTAAGAATCGCCGGGCGTGTTCCGCAGTAAACAGTCAACGATGATGCGATCGCCCCTCCCTGTATTCTTGGTTCTTCTGGGCTGGCTCTCCGCCTCGCCCAACCTACGGACGGATCTCGAGCCGGCAGTTGATCCACGCGACTATGTCTGCGCGCCGCGGCTGCAGCTCCGCCAGCC
>CAYHJH010000224.1:0-3304 GCA_964356605.1 uncultured Anaerolineaceae bacterium | reverse complement strand
GCAACCGGCTCGACACCACGCGCTCGAGCCTCGTCTTCTCCGGGAAATTCATATTCATCCGCACCCAGTCCGCCCTCTACTGCATCGGCGAGGCGCCCGCGGGCTAGCCCTATTGGCGCTGTAGGCCGCGGATTGCCCCGACACCGCCGCGTTTCGCTGGCATCGGTCCCCGCCTCCCGGGTAAGATGCCGGATGTGGGGTGCTCTGCCGGGGATCTCCCGGTTGCGACGCTCCGCTGGTCAACGACAATTACAAACACGCACCGACGACAATTACAAACCGACATGAAACGGTGCCGGTGGTAGGAAGAAAGACCAGCGGGGGTGGAGGTATAAAGCCCCGCCACAGACGCTCCTTTCTGCCGGGGCCCGGAGCCGGGGGGCATCCGCAGGGCCATCGGCCCGGCCGGGGTACAGGGTACGCCGCCAAGCCTGGGGGGTGCCGTCCGGGCCTGCCCTGCACCGGAGCCCGGTCCCGCCCGAAGGGCGGGATGCCCCGAAGGGGCAAGGGCGGAGGGGCGGGGCAGGCCGGGACGCGCAATCATGGGGTATCCTTTTGCTTGTTGCCCTTGGCGTGCTGCATGCGGTAGCTCTGGCCATCGAGCTCGAGGATGATGGAGTGATGGACCAGCCGGTCGATGGCTCCCGCGGTGGTGAGCGGATCCTTGAAGATCTTGTCCCACTCGCTGAAGACCAGGTTTGAGGTAATCATCAGGCTCTTACGCTCGTAACGCTCGGACAGGAAGGTAAAGAGCACCTCCATCTCCTCGCGGTCCTGCTGGATGTAGCCGATGTCATCGAGGACGACGATGTCGAAGCCATCGAGCTTCTTGAGCACGTTTTCGAGCCGCAGATCGCGCTTGGCGACCAGAAGCCGCTGGACCAGGTGAACGGCGGGGATAAAGAGCACCTTGTAGCCGTGGGCGACGATGAGTTCACGGGCGATCGCACAGCACAGGTGCGTCTTGCCGCGTCCCGGCAGGCCGAAGGCAAGGATGTTCTCGGCCTCTTCAACGAATCGTCCTTCGAGCAGCGATGCCACCTGTCGGCGTACGCGCAGGGGCAGGCGATCTTGATCGAGCGTGGCGAGGGTTTTGCCGCTCGGCAGCCCGGAGGCCTTGAGCAGGCGCAGTTGACGGCATTCGCGCCGATGGGCGATCTCTGTGTCGCACAGGGCATGCAGGTACAACTCATGGCTCCACCCCTCTCGCCCGGCTTGGTCGGTAAGCCGGTCGAGCTCTCGGGCCATCTCGCCAAGGCAGAGTGAGCGCAGCAAAACGGGCAGGGAGGATTGGGTCATGACAACACCTCCTCCGCGCTCAGGAGCTGGTCGTAGTCGCTCAGCTGGACCGTAAGCGGCGCCAGATCGGGTACGGCGGACGCCTCCGGCGTGGGCCAAAACTCCATCAGTGCGGCCCAGCGCGGGATGAGTCCGCGCCGCTCCAACTCAAGCAGCACGCCTTCGACCTCGCTCTCCATCGTCCGGGCCGCCTTCCGAAGAATCCGCAGGTACTCCACATCGGCCGTACGCGGGCTGCACGCCTCGCAGAGGCGATCGTAGGCCCGCCGGAAGGCCAGACGGGGAAACAGGTCGGCCCGGAAGCGGTACTGGGCAAACGCCCCGGGCTTCCGAATCAGCCACTCGATGACATGCCGATAGTTGATGGCATGATAGGCATCCCCCGTCAGCCGCGGCATGCTCAGCTGCCGTTGGCCGCCCAGAAAGACCTCAACCCGATCCTCGTAGCGGCGAATCCGCACCGTCTCGCCGATCAACCGGCTGGGAACCGAATAGATCCGATGGTCCGTCTTGACCGTGCTCCAGCGGGTCACCGACCGCTTCTCCTCGATGTACTCCGGCAGCAGGGCGACCTCCAGGGGCTTCATGACGGCCATCTCTTCCAGCAGCCGTTTCCGGCGCCCGGCGTTGGCCTTGTGCAAGGTGCCTTCGACGAAGCACCGGTACGCATCCCGATCCGTAAAGTCCCGGCTGCCGCGCAGCAGCAGATGCTGCTCAACCCGGCGCTTCAGGGCGTTGTTGGCGGATTCGACGTCCCCGTTCTCGTGGGGCTCGGCGCAGTTGATGGTCCGTGGCTCGATGCCGAAATGATCCGTGATCTCCAGGTACCGGCGATTGAATCCGCGTTTCCCGCGCTCGTCACCACCCAACTCGTGGGTGGCAGCGGTGCTGTGATCCGTCCAGTGCTGCACAGGCACATGCCCGAGCTGCAGGAGGGCCGCCTGCATGCTGTTGCGCAACGCCAGAAGGCTCTCGCTGTGGCAGATCGTGGCCCACTCCCAGTTGGAGTACGTCAGCACATGGTGACACAACCGATGCTCGAATGCCTCACCCCCGATCGTGATGCCCAGGGCGTTCATGCACGTAAAGTCCGTCTCCATGCGTATGCCGGGGCGGTGCTCCTGCTCAAAGTAGACCTCCTTCTCCGGCCCGGATGCCGCCCGCCACCGCCGGACGTGACGCTGAAACGACCGCAGCTGCCCTTCGTGGTACACCCCCGGATACCGCTCGGAGAGCCACTCAAAGAGCGCCTTGCCCTCCAGCTCCGGGGCCTCCTTGAGCATCGCCTCGGCCTCCCCCCAGTGCCCAGCAAAGGGATCCGGCCGCGTCCGCCAGTCGCGATCCATCACCTGCTCCGAGGGCAACCTCCCGCCGGACAAGTACTTACCTGCCGTCTCGCGGTGCATGCCCGCCTTCATGGCAGCCTTCCCAATCTCTCCGCTCTTCTGGTACTCCATCAACAACTTCCTCACTTGCCGGTCGGTGACACGCATCTTCGAGGTCCTCCTTGCCCCGAATCAGCATGGCAGACCGGCCTTTCTCATGTCGAAGTGTAATTGTCGTTAATGTCGAAGTGTAATTGTCGTCGGCCAGGCGTTCCGCTCCTCGCCGCAGACCCGGCTTACGGTGGGCGACATCGAGAGGGAAACGCCCCTTCCCCGCCGGACCATCCAGTATTCGCTCAAGACCCTCGTCCGGATCGAATTCCTCCAGCGGCTGGGGCAGGGCGCCGGCAGCCGCTACCAGCTGGTGTTCTGAATCACCGTGCCCCCTTGTGCCCGCCGGCCGTTCTCATCGGCCGGGGGCGCAGGGGCGGACGCAAACCGGCGGGGAAACGTGCTCAACGCCGCCAGCAACCGCGATCATGGGCACGTCCGCAAAAGGCGCAGGCCAATGTGGCTGAGGCTGGCATTCGAAAAACCGCAGCGAGCTGCCGAGCGGCAGCCATAATCACGTATGGGCCAGCTGCCGCCGCGGAACACCGTGGTACCGCCCGTTTCGGGAC
>CAYHJH010000223.1:0-3330 GCA_964356605.1 uncultured Anaerolineaceae bacterium | reverse complement strand
ACCGCGATCGCGACCAGCGAGGTGGTCAGCAGCATGAAAAGCCCCAGCGGAAGCAGTTGGACGAGATTGGACATATTGGTATCTTCAGTCCGCCGTGATTATAGCTACCTGGTCGTCCGGCGCCTGCTCGACAGTTTGGACCAGCCTGCCTGTCGCCTCTGCCTCACCCCCGTCGGCGAAACGCACCAGCGCACGGTCCGTGGACCAGCGGATTTCCACACCTCGCCACCGCAAGGTAATCGGCCACGGAAAAGGGTTGTGACCTCGCAATGCAATCTTGCGGGGCGAGATTAAACGTACTCCGAGGACGTACAGCAGCAGCGACAGCGGTGCGACCCCTGCCATGTGACCCCGCTCGCCCAGTCCAGCCGGGCGGTCGGCGTAATAGGCTTCCCGGAAGGCCTGCTCCTCCTTTAAGCTGGCGATGCAGGCCCGCATCAGCTTGCCCACCAGTTCAGCTGCCTCTTCCAGGTACCCGTAGTCGACCAGGCCTTCGCCGATCATGAGATTCGGCAGCATCCAGATGGTGGCGGCCGGCGCTGCCTGGTAAGCGCGATCTTGCGCACTGCAGGTTGGAATTCCAAACTCGCGCCAGAACTTTTCCGGCCGGAGCACGGTCTCGCGAACGAGCCGCTCGGCTCGCTCTTGATCGGGGATCCCGGCCCACAGCGGCAGCATGCCGGTCTGGTCCTGGCGGCGATAATCCGGGATCCGGATTTCCACCCTGGTTCCCTTGCCGATCCCGCGAACTTCGATGCGATCGAGGCTGGCGTAGGTCTTGTCGGTTGTGGCGGTCCCGAGCGATCCAAACCAGACGAACCGCCGTTCCGTCAGCCGCTCGACCCGCTTGCGCTGCGTTCGCCCGCTGCCATGTACGAAGACCTGGACTGCATGCCGCTCTCCAGCTTTCGCTTGGACCCGGAATAGCAGGCGGGAGGGAGGGTCCAGCTCTTTGCCCAGCTCTAGAACAAACTCACCCCTGCCCCTGCCGAGCAGTTTGCCGGCGAGGCTCACATGTAGATCGCGATCCCGGTGAAGGTAGCTGGCGTCCGTCTCGGACCAGGCTTGCGCGATCGAGGTGCGCAGCTTCTCCATCAGACTCAGCAGCGATTCATCCGATCCCTCTGCCCCTGTCAACGCCCGTTCCATCTCCAGCAATGACGCCAATTCGCGAAAGAGGTAGGAGGCCAAATCCGGCGTCTCGGCGTAGCTGATGTCCAGTCCCTGGCCCCAGTCGCGCCACCGAACGAACGCCGGCCAGTCGTCAAACCCGGTTTGCAGGGTATGGTCCCATTCCGGATGTCCGTCCTGATCTCGATCGTGCCGCCTGTCAAACCAGACTTCCACGAACGCCTGCAACCTGGAAAACACTTGCGAGAGGAATTCCAGATCTTCCGTGTGCTGAAAAATGCGCCAGGCCAGCGTGCTCAGCAGCGGGATGCTCAGCGCGCCGTTGCGTTGTCCACCCGGACCTGGCTTCCAATCAATGGAGCCATCCGGGTTTTGGGCGGCGAGAAAATTGAGCAGCACCCCCTTCGCGAGTTCGGGCGCGGCCGGCAGAATTTGAAGCGAGTTCACAAATGCGTGGGCTGCGGTCTGCCCGTTCCAATTGATGTCGTAATCCCGCCCATCTGGACGGGCGGAATGGCCATTGTCGGGAGACCGAACGAGGACGCAGGCAGGGTTGGGGAGGGAGCGAGTCGGGCCCACAAAGCTGGCCAGGGATGCTTTTTGCGCGGCGGCCAGCGCAGCATCCCAGTCTGGGTCGCCGGTCTCAATCTCGACGAGTGCTGAATTCGCGCGTTCCACCCGGGAAATTTCGGCCTCCCAGTGGAGGGCGGCCAGCCGCCGCGTGGCGTGGAAAGCATCCTCGAGGTCCTGCTGAGCCGAGTGTGCCCAGGTGAAGCTCTCCGAACTTCCAGAGGGTAATTGAGGCTTGACCTGCAGCCCTGGATATGGAGCGATGGCGGCCGTCGCCCCGCCAGAGATGAAGACCAGCGGTGCGAGCGGGCCGGTGGCGCCGGTTAACACCATGACGCCCTGATGGGACAGGCTGGTCATTGAGCGAGGGTTCTCGCCTGGCCGCAGCACGGCATGCAAGAGCAGTGTGGGTTGAATCGGCTGCCTGCCGTGGTTATGAAGCGTGAATCGGCCGGCGAGCAGATTGGATTCCGCGACCCAATACTCGGAATTGACTTCCAGCTCCGGGAATGGGAAGAACCCCAGCCGGAGATAATTCGGCAGGAATACCTGCAACTTGGGGGGTTGGTGAAATCGAGCCGGATCCAGGATCGTCTCCTGGTTGAGCCGGAAGCCGGGAAAGATGCGCATGCTGCGCGCCCGCAGCCCGTAACTGGTCTCGATCGCAAGGGCAGCAGGCTCGCCACCGCCCATCCGAAGTTCCCAGATCTGATCGTCGACGTAATTTGGAACCGTCAGACGGGCGTCGGCGGCGATGACCATCGAGAGGGGGGCATCGGCTGTCAGGGACCACTCGCGCATGCTGGAATTGTACGGAGCCTGCCACGAGCGGTCAAAGCGCGGAGACTCACTCGTCCTGGTTTACAATCGCCTGGACCGCTGAGGACAGGGGAATGGCCCAAGGGCTGTACTTCGAGGAGTTTGAGCTCGGGAAGCAAATCGTCACTCCCGGCCGCACGATCACCGAAGCAGACATCGTGAATTTCGCCGGGATCTCAGGCGACTTCAACTCGATTCACACCGATGCAGCCTATTCGGCCGCTTCGTTTTTCCAACAGCGAGTTGCCCACGGGCTGCTGGTGCTCTCGATCGCCTCCGGTCTTGGAGTGCGGACTGGATTCATGGAAGGGACCGTGCTGGCCTGGCGGGAGATCAACGAGTGGCGGTTCAGCCAGCCGGTCTTCATTGGCGACACCGTTCATGTCGAATTGGAGGTGAAAGAAACCAAGCCCATGCCTCGGCTCAACGCTGGCATGGTCGTCCTCGGTGTACAGGTGAACAATCAAGACGGCAAGGCGGTGATGAAGGGAAGCTGGAGCTTGCTAGTGCTGACTAAACCGTGAAACCGCTCAAGTGTGCTACTGCGCCGCCTGAAAGCTTCCCTCCCAGCCTGCGTGCTATAATCCCGCCCCATGATTCTGGAGCCGGACGAGGGCTCTGCGGACGACCCATCGCTACCCGAGGAAGCGTCTGAGGACCAGCCCGCTAAAGGCGCACCCCAGCCGGAAAAGCCCACCTCCATCCCCGATCGCCATCCAACTGGTTCTCCCGGCCTGACCGGAGGCTGGATGGCGGAAGGCTTCGAGCCGGACCCCGCCAACCCTCCCGACGAACCAGCGAAGCGTACGG
>CAYHJH010000222.1:0-3353 GCA_964356605.1 uncultured Anaerolineaceae bacterium | reverse complement strand
ATCATCCAGCTGCGGTCGAGTGGCGATCGCCAGCGAGACGCTCGAAGGATGCGCCAGATTCACGGGCTCCTAGCTTCTTTCCCCGGCGCAGACAGCTTTGCATTTCAGGTGTTCGAAGGATCGCGTCGCTATAACTTGGATTTTCCAAGCTACACCACTCGCTACTCCCCCGAGCTCCACAGCAAGCTGCTGCGCCTAGTCGGCAACCAAGGTGTCCAAGTGTCGCCGCTTCGGCTTCACTAAAAGACACACACCGCGGCTTTTCCTGAGTAGCCCAAGCCGATACTAAGGTCGGGCGCGAGACAGTGGGAGCGCCAATTCTCGCGACGCACCGGCCCATCGACCCAATCCCCCTGTAGCCGCTTGTTCCAAGTCGCGCCCGATTGCGGTACGGCCACTCTTTCTGCAGCGACCGCTAGGCTCCCGGCCAGGGCCGTCGGATGAGAGTTAATCTGGGCTCTGCCCTTGACCGGAAAGGCTGGCTCAGAAGGCTCGCGGATGGGGCGCCGACATAAATACGCTGAACGCAACTGTCCGCTCCCAGAGGTGTTTTGCTTTACTGGATGAAGGTGCTCCCAGTGGGTCACCGCTCTCGCTCCTCATGCCGAAATAGGCTGGTGGCCAAATCGTCAGCACCTGAAGGAGATGTGCCATGAAGAGTGATGGTCTCAATAAGCTCGGAGGCCTGTGTTCCATCCTCGTAGGCGCCTCATACATCCTCATCGGCGTCCTTTACTTGTTGGTGCCAGCAGAACAGCAAGCAGTGAGCGATGCCACCGTGGATGCCTTTTATCGCTCTTACGCCCAAAGCCCGACGCTGATCACGAGCTACTACTGGGTGTTTGCCCTGGGGGCAGTGGTCGCCCTGGGCGCGCTGCCGGCGATCACCGAGAGCCTGCGCTCCGCCAATGAAGGTTGGGCGCGCTGGACGAGCAACTTGGCCTACCTGGGCTTCGCGGTCACGGCCATCGATTTCTTCCGGATCATCGGGCTTCAGCCGCTGCGGGCTGAAGCGTATCTTGCCGGTGATGCGTCCGTCCGAGCCGTGCTAGCCGCGCCAACCTTCACGGCCGGCCTGGATGTGAACGGCTGGCTTGGTTTCGGCGGAGTCGGGCTGTGGGTCCTCGTGACCAGCCTGTTCGCAATGCGGTCGAAGCTTTGGCCGAAACCTCTGGCGTACGTGGGCGTCGCGGTCGGTGTGCTGTACTGGCTGGTAGTGGTGAGTTTGGTGTTCGACAATGCGGCCCTGCTGCAGATCGTCGCCGCCCTTGGCGGCGTCGTTGCTGCGCCGATCTGGTACATCTGGGTTGGAACGCGCTTGAGGAAGGCTGCTCCGATGGCTGGCGGGAGCATGTAACACGGCCTGCCAATTTAGCTCAAAGGGGGCGGATCTGGCAGTAGCGTTGTAGCGTCGTCTAGGAGCAGGGGGTTTGTCGGGCTCGCCCCACGGGGGGTTAGTGTGTGAGCCGGGCCGACGAAGAGGCCCGTCAGGGGCGGGCCAGGAATCCTATGTTTGGGAATGAAAGGCCCTTGGCTTCATCCATGCCACGGGCCCTTCGTTTCTGGCGATTGCGTGCGCTGGGTAGGCCTAGATCCAGCTGGGCTCCTGGTACGTGCCGAAAACTTCCTTCATCACGCCGACGATTTCCCCGAGCGTGGCGTAGGCCCGCACCGCGTCGAGGATGAAGGGCATGGTGTTTGCAGTCCCCTGGCATGCAATCCGCAGCCTATCGAGCGCTTGACCGACCGCTCCGCCGTCACGGGTACGCCGCAGCTCCTGCAGGCGATTGGCCTGCAGGCGGAAGCCGCCGGGGTCCATCTCGAGGATTGGAATCCGATAGGGCGACTCATCGTTGAAGACATTCACCCCAACGATGTAGCGCTCTTCCTCATCGATCTCCTGCTGGTAGCGGAAGGCCGCGTCCGCGATCTCGCGCTGAAAGAAACCCGCCTCGATCGCCGGCAGCACTCCCCCGAATTCGTCGATCCGCTTGAAATACTCCCGGGCCTGTGCCTCGATTCGGTTGGTCATGGCCTCGACGAAGTAGGAGCCGCCCAGCGGGTCAACAGTGTTGGCGACGCCCGACTCCTCGGCCAGGATTTGCTGCGTCCGGAGGGCGACGGTGGCCGCGTGAGCGGATGGCAGCGCCAGCGCCTCGTCCATCGAGTTGGTGTGGAGTGACTGGGTGCCGCCAAGCACTGCGGCCAGCGCCTGGATGGCGACCCGCACGATGTTGTTCTCGGGCTGTTGGGCAGTCAGGCTGACGCCGGCGGTCTGGGTGTGGAATCGCATCAGCCAGGAGCGCGGCTGCCTGGCAGCGAACGTCTCACGCATCTCATGCGCCCAGATGCGGCGGGCGGCCCGATACTTGGCGACCTCCTCGAAGAAGCCGTTGTGGGCGTTGAAAAAGAACGAGAGCCGAGGGGCGAAGGCATCGATCTCAAGGCCCCTGGCCAGCGCCCAGCGTACGTACTCCATCCCGTCAGCGAGAGTGAAAGCCAGCTCCTGGGCCGCGGTCGAACCTGCTTCTCGGATGTGGTAGCCGGAAATCGAGATGGTGTTCCACTGCGGGAGGTGCTGCATTCCGTACTCGATCGTGTCGGTAACCAACCGCATCGAGGGCTCGGGAGGAAAGATGTATTCCTTCTGCGCGATGTACTCTTTGAGGATGTCGTTCTGGAGCGTGCCCCGCAGTTGAGCCGGCTGGACTGCTTGCTTCTCAGCCGCGGCGATGTACATGGCCCAAATCACTGAGGCAGGCGAGTTGATGGTCATGCTGGTGGAGACTCGATCCAGAGGAATCCCGGCAAGCAAGGTTTCCATGTCTTGCAGGGAGGAAACTGCGACGCCACATCTCCCGAACTCGCCCTCCGCTTCTGGCGAGTCTGTGTCGTAGCCCATGAGGGTAGCCAGATCGAAGGCGATCGACAGCCCGGTTTGGCCCTGCTCCAGCAGATAGTGGAAGCGCGCATTCGTTTCCTCGGCGGTCCCGAAGCCCGCAAACATGCGCATGGTCCAGGGCCGGGCCCGGTACATGGTGGGATGGATTCCGCGGGTGAACGGATATTCGCCGGGCAGGCCCAGGTCCTGCAGGTAGTTCATCTCGGCTAGATCGAGGGGCGTGTACAAGCGGTCGACCGGGTCGGATGAGGTGGTGAGGAAGCCGTCTCGGCGCTCGGGCATGGTTGCGGCGGATTGCTGAAGAGTGATCTCCTCCCACTTCTCCAGTGCCTCGCGCAGCTGCCCTAGCATTTCGCGATCGAACATTCTCGATGCTCCCTGACCAGAAGAGGCATTATAGCATTCGGGTTTTCTGACCCTTGCCGCGGCTCCGCTTCGTCGCATCGCAAGA
>CAYHJH010000221.1:0-3364 GCA_964356605.1 uncultured Anaerolineaceae bacterium | reverse complement strand
CCAAATGCGAGGGGTAGGATGCGCTCCTGCTCGGGCCCGCCCAAGGGATGCGGGCGGCTGTGACCGCACTAAACAACGACTCCGGCACGACCATTCTGCGACGGAAACCTACCCTGCAGCCAGCACGCACCTGGCTGACCTGGCTGATTGGGCGTCCGCTCTCCACCGCGGATGCGCCCCACCAGACGATTGGCAAGGCTATCGGCCTCGCCGTATTCGCCTCCGACGCGCTCTCTTCAACCGCCTATGCCACCCAGGAGATCCTGGTCATCCTGGTGGTGGCTGGCACGGCCGCGCTGGGCTACGCCTTCCCGATCGCCCTTGCCATCATTGGCCTGCTGGCCATCGTGACCATCTCGTATCAGCAGACGATCCACGCCTACCCGGGCGGCGGCGGCGCGTACATCGTGGCCCGCGACAACCTGGGCGAGCTTCCGGCTCAGACCGCCGGCGCCGCGCTGCTCACAGACTACATCCTGACCGTGGCGGTCTCGGTGTCCTCGGGCGTGGCCCAGATCGTATCCGCGTATCCTTCGCTGTCTGCCTACCGGGTCGCGATCGCGGTCGGCCTTGTTCTTTTCGTCATGATCGTGAACCTGAGGGGCGTAAGGGAGTCAGGACGGGCGTTCGCGGTCCCAACCTACTTCTTCTTGCTGATGATGGTGCTGACGCTCGGGACCGGCCTGGTGCGTGCCGTGACCGGCAAATTGGGTTCGGTCATCGACCCCCCGGTGCTGGAATTCGGGCAGACCCTTCTGGCGGTCACACCGTTCCTAATCCTGCATGCCTTCTCAAGTGGGACGACCGCCCTGACTGGGGTTGAGGCAATTTCCAACGGCATCCCCGCCTTCAAGGAGCCCCGCAGCCGCAACGCCGCAATCACGCTGATCTGGATGTCCGTCATCTTGGGGACGCTGTTTCTTGGGATCACCTTCCTGGCCGGGGAAATCCATGCTCTCCCCTCCGAGGGAGAGACGGTGATCTCTCAACTGGCGCGCACAATCTTCGATGGTCGGGGGACCTTCTATCTCATGCTGATCGCCGCCACGACGATCATCCTGATTATGGCTGCCAACACCTCCTTCGCCGATTTCCCCCGCCTGAGCGCCCTCGTGGCCGGAGACGGCTTCCTACCCCGCCAGTTCACCTATCGCGGCAGCCGGCTGGTGTTCTCGCGCGGGATTGTCACGCTGGCTCTACTGGCATCGTTACTGATCATCATCTTCCAGGCGAGAGTGACTGCGCTGATCCCGCTGTATGCCATCGGGGTGTTCCTTTCCTTCACGCTGTCACAGGCGGGTATGGCGCGGCGCTGGTGGAAGATCGGCCGCCTGGAGTCGGGACAACTGATCCAGGAGCGGGGCTCCACGCTGCGCTATGAGCCAAGTTGGCAGATCAAGATGCTGATCAACGGCTTCGGTGCCGTTTGCACAGCCGTAGTGACGCTGGTCTTCGCCATTACCAAGTTCAGCGAGGGTGCCTGGGTTGTCATTTTCTCTGCACCTGCACTGGTGCTGATCTTCTTGGCCATCCACCATCACTACCGGGACCTGGCCAAGAATCTTTCGGTGGAGGACTACGGGCCTCCGCCACAGGTCAGGCGGCACCGGGTCATCCTTCCCATCAGCGGTGTCCACCGGGGCACGCTGGACGCGCTCCGCTATGCAACCTCGCTTTCGAACGATGTGACTGCGGTCCATGTCTCGATCGATCCTGCGGAGGCGGAGCGTGTGCGGAGCAAGTGGGAGACCTGGGGGGGAGGCGTGCGTCTGGTCATCCTAGAATCTCCTTATCGGCTCCTGGTTGAGCCGCTGTTGGCTTACATTGAAGATATTCTGGCCCAACGACAGGCCACTGACACAATCACGATTGTCGTCCCACAATTTGTTCCCCGACGTTGGTGGCACAACCTGCTCCACACCCAAACTGCGCTGTTTCTGCGGCTGGCACTGATGTTCCGGCACGGGATCGTCATCACAGACGTTCCCTACCAAGTAGAATGAGACCTCGCCAATTCAGGGATTCGCGCACATGACCTATGTGGTGGTTGGCTGCGGCCGGGTGGGAGCCGAATTGGCCGATCGACTGTCTCAGCGGGGATACACGGTCTCGGTCATCGACCAGGAGCCTGCCGCCTTCATGAATCTCCCCCCGAGTTTCAAGGGGCGGACGGTGGAGGGCGAGGCCCTCGATCGGCATTTGCTCGAACGGGCCGGCATTCGAGAGGCGCAGGCGTTGGCAGCGGTGACCGACTCGGACGCCTTGAATGCGGTCGTCGGCCATGTCGCCAAACGTATCTACAAAGTTGCGCACGTCGTGGCCGGCAGCTACGATCCGAAGCGGCGTCCGATGTTTGAAGCCTTCGGCTTGCAGATCGTCTCCGCAGGGACCTGGGGCGCGCAGCGGATCGAAGAACTGATGCTGCATGGGGGCCCACAAGTCGTGTACGAGGCCGGCAACGGCGAGATCGGGGTGTACGAGCTCAAGATCCCGTCGACCTGGGAGGGACGCCCGCTGGAGGAGCTGCTCGCGGGTACGCAATCGCTTCCGGTGGCAGTGACACGTGCGGGAAGGGCCGTGCTGCCGGAGGAAGGAATGCAACTCCGCTCGGGCGATGTGGTTCACGTGAGCGCCTCTCTGGACGGAATCCAGGCAGTGGAGGCGCGGCTCTCGGAGGCCTGACATGCTGGTTGTAATTGCCGGAGGCGGCCAGACAGGCGCCTACCTTGCCGCCCTGCTCGTTGAACAACAGCATCAGGTGCGTCTGATCGAAGACCGGCCCAGGGTTCTGCGGCACCTGCATCGGGCTTTGCCTACGGAGATCATCGTCGAGGGCGATGCGACCGACCCTGCGGTGTTGGAACAGGCCGGCGTACAGAAGGCGCAGGTATTGGCGGCCTGTACCGGCAATGACGCCGAGAATCTCATCCTCTGTTTCTACGCCCGCAACCACTATCAGGTGCCGCGCACGATCGCGCGGGTCAACAACCCCAACAATGCCTGGCTGTTCACCCGGGTGTTCAACGTCGATGTGGCCCTGAACCAGGCCGAGATCCTGGCCAGCCTGATCGAGGAAGAGATGTCGCTCGGCGACATGATGACCCTGCTCAAGCTGCGCCGTGGGCGCTACTCACTGGTCGAAGAGAAAATCCCCGAAGGCGCCGTGGCCGTTGGGGTGGCAATCAAAGACCTGACTCTGCCGACGGATTGCGTGATCGCCGGCATTATCCGCCAGGGAAAACTGATCATCCCCAGGGGCGTAACCACCTTCGCAGTTGGCGACGAGGTCTTGGCTGTGGTCGGCTCAGAAGCGGCCGACGAGCTGGCAGCGCTATTCGCGCGGCCCCAGGCTGCTTCCGCCCGA
>CAYHJH010000220.1:0-3373 GCA_964356605.1 uncultured Anaerolineaceae bacterium | reverse complement strand
GGACCAGATAGGCCAGGGTAGCCAGGCCGGCTCCGGCCTGCAAGGCAATTCGCGGGTTGCTCGCCACCCCCTCAAGCACCCGCCTCCAAGGCCGGCCCAGGACCATCGCCAAGCTTAAAGTGCCAATCAGCCCTGCGATGGATCCGGCTGCCCGGCCAAGCGCCTTGAGCTGATCCGTGTTCGCCGGTTTATGGACGGCGAAATAGGCGCTCGTCACGATCAGCACCCATCCCACGGCGATACCTGCTAGGATCAGTCGTGTGCGCTGCTCGGGCGAGGGTCGTCCGTTAATCATAGCCAGCGCCTCGAGCTAGAACCTCACCTGGCGGACCACCCACCATTTCGACCACCAGAGCCCGGCAAGCGCCAGCAGCGGCACAGGTAGATACAGAGCCGAATGCTCCTGGTTGCCTTCGACCGTCGCCAGGAACTGCGCCCATATGCCAATGAAAAGAATCCCGAGGGTCATCAAGATCGCAACGTTCGCTTGGGGTCCCCAGCGCTCGGCCAGTACGCTGAAAATCAAAATCAGAGCCGGCAGGATGACTACATAGTTGGTGGTCGCGGTTCGCAGCGCGATGAGGTTAGTCATCACGATGGTGAGCGCAGCCGTCCACTGGAACCAGCGATCCCCCTTCCCCCATGCCCTCACCCACTCCAGGATCAGATAGAGCACAGCCAGCCCGGTCAGAACCGTGGTGATGGCGGCCGCCGCGCTCGGAATCAGGCCCGCCAGAATTGAAACCGGGGGACCCACGGCGGTGTAGCTGGTGTAGTCAAGGATCTGCCGTACCCACTGGATCGGCCAGTCTGGGATCAGCGCCAGGGATCCTCCCAGCAGAACCGCGATCGTACCCAGCGCCCAGATCAGAATCGAAAAACGGCGCGAAGCGTAGGCCCACAGCAACACGAAAGGGAGGAGTAAGACCGTCATTTGAGGCTTGGCAAGCGAGAGCCCAATCAGCACCCCCGCCACCCCGTCCTCTCGGCGTTGGATTGCCAACAGCGCGCCTGTTATGAGCAGGGCTTCGAGGACTGCAAACTGTCCGAGGATCACGGCCCGGAACCCGTGGTACCAAAGCACGGAAAATAGAATCAGGCTCCGCTGGATCCACACAGACGGCCTCCACCCGGCCAATCGCATCCCGAAAATGGCCAGGACCGGTAGCGAGACTTCCAGTATGGTCATCCACACGGCTCGAGCCAGCGGGTATGGCAGCAAACCGAAAGGCCCAAAGAACAGCATTGAAAAGAGTGGATATGCGAAATGGGCCACGTCCTCGCCGGCCGCTCTGTCGGCCGGCCGGCCGTAGATCAATGTCTGCGCCACCAGACTGACTTGAGGATCGTAGGGATTCCGACCGCTCACCAACCATTGGTTTGCGCCCACCCAGCGTGCCAGAAAGTCATTTCCCCCCGGGGCTTGGAGTGCCAGCCGGTAGTTGGCAATGCCCAACCCTACCAGCACGGCGACCAACAATGCGGCCTCTGCCACCCGTCTTACCCAGCTCAAACCGGATCGCCGCATTTTCCTTCGTACCCTAACCGTGGTCTGATACTCGGCCTGGTTGTCTCACTTGTCGGGGTTCCGGTATACCTGGACGCCTCCGGCCTCAAACGCGACCGGCCACCCTTCGATCTGCTCAAGCATCTCCGCAACCTCGGTGAGATGGACGGCGCCCCATTCGCGCCAAATCGGGTCGATCACGACGAATGAGGCTCGCTCGTAATCCGCACCGTAGGCAAACCGATCGCGAGGAATATTGGCCGGATAATCGACTGAGGGAAGACCACGGAATGCAAGCGCCTGCTGGAAGTCGGTGGCCTGCGTACCCAGGGCCCAGGCCAGCGCAGGTGAAGCGACCACCAGTTCGGAGGCCCCGGCCGATCGATTGATGAATTCGGCCGCCGCCTGCGCTTGCTCCACCGGAATGTAAGCCCACTCGTTCTCGGGCCGAAACCCAGACTGAATTTGGTCTACCAGCTGAAGGCTGGAGACGATGAAGGGAGTGAAAACCAGGATGAACACCAAACCAGCCGACCCAAGCGCGATCGCCCTCGCCTTGACCCAGGTCCCCTCAGGAGTACCCGCCAACCAGCCGATTTTGCGGACCTGATTCTCGATGGCTTCTCTGCTTATGGCCAGGATCCACGGAACCCCTGCCCAAAGCAGATTGGCCATTCCCAGTGCCAGGAACGGAAACAGCGGGCTGATCGAGTAGCGCCGCAGGCCGGCCAGGCCCGACGTACGACCCAGCAACACGAGCGGCAGAAGGAAGCACACCAACAGCAGCAGTCGCCAGGTCCTGGGCCGGACCAGCAGCAGGCCGATAATCGCCGGGGCCCACCACGGATCCGTGAGCGCCAAAGTACCAAAGTTATAGGCGATGAGCGGCAGTTGGGCCCACCACGGGACAGCCATCAAGCGCCCAAAGATAAAACGAACGTCGAAAAGGAAAGCCTGTGGATCTCGGGCAAGCATTAGCCCGCAGTACAGAACGAAGGGAGCCACGAGGAGCGGGATGGACCATCCCAGGTCTCGCCAGCGTCGAACGATCGTAACCACAATCAGCGGCGCGGCCAGGCTGATCATCATTAAGTCTCCGGTCGCGCCAATTCCGATCGCCAGCGCGGCCAGGGCCAGGCCCATCCGGATCCCACGGCTGAGGTAGACCCAGAGACCCGCGACGGATAGGACCGCGAGCGGAGTGAGCAGGTTATAGCTAAAGCCCACTCGACTGTAAAAGACACCCGGAGGATAAATCGCAAAGAGCAACGCGCTGAGCAGCCCGAGGGCCCCCGCCCCCGGGCCGCTGCGGACCAGTACGTAGGTCAAGCCTGTGGTGAGTACTCCGGAGGTCGCAGCGATCGCCCGCAGCGCCTCGAGGGGGTTCATTCCCAGCCGGACCAGGGCCGAGGCAAGCAGAGGCACAAGGGGCAATCGGGCGGCCAACAGCGTCGACCGGTTGAGGGCGAGATACTGCGCCCTGCCCGCTGCGAGGTGTTTGGTGATGTCTGCCAGGGTGCCCTCATCGCTGTACCAGCCCGGGTTGGATTGCAGGTTGGTGAAACGCAAATACCCGGCCAGAACGAGCACGAGACCGAGCGCAAGCCACTCCCATAGCCTCGGCGAAGCGCGCATCCCACTCGCCTCGACCGTTCCTTCAACCATTACCCGACCCAGCCCCAAATCGCAAACTGTCCCGAGAGCAGTAGCAGCCCCACCAATGAAGCATAAGGGGTGAGACGATGGACGGCCGGCCGGTCTCCCCAGCGGGCGCCTGCCACTTCAGATGGACCCGCTCAACCCGCGGCCAACACAACTGCCTGGGGATCCTCGTACAGCACGCGCCAGCCGGCCTTAAGCAGTTCC
>CAYHJH010000219.1:0-3382 GCA_964356605.1 uncultured Anaerolineaceae bacterium | reverse complement strand
CTGCGGGCCAGCGCCGGCTTCTATGAGGTCGAAACGACGCAGGGCGTGATTACCGCTCAATTGCGTGGTCGGCTGAAAAGAAATTCGCGCGCGAGGGGAGGGGCCGCCATCGGAGACCGAGTTCGGCTGATCGTGTCGGCAGACGGATCCGCATCAATTGAAGAGATCATGCCGCGCCAACGAGCCCTCTCGCGTCGTGATCCGGGCCGAGCGGTGGAGCAGATTCTGGTCGCCAATCCGGACCAAGCGATTTTTGTGTTTGCCTGCGCGGACCCGGACCCGAATTTTCGTATGCTGGACCGGCTGCTGGTGATGGCGGAGGCCGCGAGCATTCCAGCCGTGATCTGCGCCAATAAGATCGACCTGGTGGAGGTCAAGAGCGCGAAGGCCGAATTTGGCGAATACCAACGGATCGGCTATCCGGTCCTCTACACTTCGGGGACGAAGGACAAGGGAGTCGGTGATCTGAGGAAATTAGTCAAGGACAAGCTCTCGGTGTTCGCCGGCCCTTCCGGCGCGGGCAAATCGACACTGCTGAACGCCATCCAGCCCGGGCTGGGCCTGGCCACTCAAGAGGTGAGTGAGGTCGGCCTCGGCGCTCATACCACCGTCGTCCGCGAGCTATTGCCCCTGAAGGATGGAGGGTATGTGGCGGATACGCCAGGGCTGAGGGCCTTCGCCCTCTGGGATGTTGAGCCGGAGGAGTTGGACGGCTATTTCCGGGAGATCGCGCCGCTCGTGCAAGAGTGCGCCTTCAATGACTGCACCCACATGCATGAGCCGGGCTGCGCGGTGATCGAAGCCGTCCAAACAGGCAAGATCAGCCCTGAACGGTACGACTCCTACGTGCGCATGCGGACTGAATCTGCAGACAAACCTGGGGAAAAGTGAATACCGTTGAGGGGTCCTACATCGGCCGCAGTACGCGGTCTTCGCGCAGCCGTTTGAACCATAGCGAGGAGCCGCGTGGCATCGATTCCACCGCGGCCTCCTGCCAGGCCCGCACGCCCAGCCCCTGAATGGTCTGAGGCCGATAACCTACCCCCCGCCAGGCACCGGCGTGCTGTGCCAGGTAGGGCGGTAAGAAGAGCAGCGAAGCCTCGCTCTGCAGTTCGTGGGAGGCGGTCTCCACCGAGTTCATCAGCGCCGGGATGGCCTCCTCCAATGGGAGATTCGGGGCAAAGTACAGCTCGTCGATCCGGGTGACCAGATTCTCGACCTGCCAGCCCGCCACTCCCGCCATGTGACTGTCGCGCTCGATCAGTAAGAAGGCCTTCTCCCCGAAGGCCGCCATCACGTCCTCGCGTTTCATGGATTTCTTGCCATGGGTGACTTGAGTGATGAAGCGTCCGATCTGATCGGCGTCCTGCGGTCGGCCGCGGCGCACCACCAGTTGGCCCGGGCGAGCCTCCGGAGGTTTCTCCAGCAGCAGTTCTTTCGGCCTGGGGAGCTCCGTCCAAGCCGCCTGGACCTGCTCCCACGTATTCTCGAATGAGCCTTCGTTTCGAATGACGACGTTGGCCGCCCGAAGTTTGCCGGTCTGAGGCGATTGCGCGGCGATCCGCTGCTTGGCCGCGGCTTCGGAGAGCTTGCGCTTGTGCATCAGCCGGGCGACCTGAAGCTGTTCAGGAGCGGACACGACCCACACCGCGTCGGTGCCGGAAGCCAGATCGGTCTCCAGCAGTTTGATTGCTTCGATCACGACCACGCTGTGCTTGGCCCGGCGGATCAACAAGTCGATGGCATGCGTGACCAGCGGGTGAATGATCGATTCCAGTTTGTCCAGAGCGCCTGGGTCTGAGAAGACGATCTTGGCCAGCCGGGCCCGGTCGATCTGGCCCTCGGCGTCGATGATCCACTCGCCAAAGGTTTTGACCACGAGCGGGAAACCGGGCGCCCCCTTGGCCATTGCCCGATGGGCGAGCGCGTCGGCGTCGATGCCGTAGGCCCCTAAATGCTCAAGCATCTTGCGCACCACGCTCTTCCCAGTGGCGATGTTTCCGGTTAATCCAATAACGTACTTACCCGGCCAGCGGCTCATCGCAATGTACCTGACAACTCGTGCTGATTGTAGCTTTCGGGTTGGGGGTTGTCAAAGAATGGGTCAGCGACCGAGGTGCGCGTAGTAAACCTGGTCGCCAACCGCCACGAAGAGATCATTTGGAGGCCCGCTGGTGATCGCGGTTGCCTCGGATCCAAAGGGAGTCGGATACTGCCCTTGATAGACCAGCCGCATGCTGTAGTGAAAGACAGTGCCCTGGGATAGGTCCAGGAAGAACAAGGAAGGCTCCGGCGGAGGCGAGTATTCGATGCTCGCCGGTACGGCGCCAGGGATACTGGCTCGTGGAGGTTGCTCCGGACGCTGGTCCTGGAAGCGAGGTTCTTGCTCGCACTCGATCCGGATCCGGAGGTTTCCTTCTGGTGAATTCTCGACATTGCGTCGGCAGCGGTCGATACCGCCATCGGCGTACAGGATAATAAGCTCGTCCAAAGCGAGTGCCAAGTCAATCGCCGTTCCTAGTTGGGGCACCGCTTCTGCAAAGTAAAGGGCCGGAGTGCCGCTGAACAGGCCGCCTGCGGCATCGTAAATCCAGACGGAATTCTTCTCAGGGTCCAGCACGTAGAGGCCATTGCCGGACACCTCGATGGCCTGCAAGCGTCCCCATCCAACGTCCGGGGTGGCAAGCTGCCCGGTGAGAGGTTGGGCGCCGGGCGCGCAGTAGAGCAGCGTTCCGTCCGGGTCGATGGCCACCACTCCTTCCGCCCCCAGCGCGCCTGGCTCAGGTTGGATCACCAGGCTGACCGGATCGTCGAAGCCGGGGATGCTTTCCGCACCGGCCAGGCACTCAAATTGGCTGTCGATTTCATACCCACGCCCGGTCGACCAGGCATGCCAGATGGTGTGAGTGCCGCGGTCGAAGGCATAGAGGTCCGTGGCGGAAGCCGCCAGCTGGGAGATTTCCGCAGTCGAGCCAAAGCCACCGCTCACGGCGGGGGCGAAATCCAGGCGGTAGATCAGATCAATCGAGTCCAGTGACCCCTCGACCTGCTGCCGCAGAGCGATGGAGTCATCGTTCTGGCGGTAGCTCTCCGCCAGGTCGAGCCACTGAGAAGCCATCACCCATTCTGGCCGGGCTGCCTGCGGGTCACCCTGCACCTGGGCGGCGACTGCCGCGGCTTGCGCCTGGGCGAGGTAGCTCTCAAACTGCTCCACCCTACCGCGCTTGAAATAAACGACGCTCGACACGCCGACAACCAAGATCGGAACCGCGGCCGCCGTGAAAGCGAGCAGGTTCGGCGAGAACATTCCCGGGACATTCAGGCCCGGGGCCATCCGTCCGATCCCCTCAATCAACGCCTGCCAGCCGGCGCCAATGGTGTG
>CAYHJH010000218.1:0-3389 GCA_964356605.1 uncultured Anaerolineaceae bacterium | reverse complement strand
GTGGTCTTCGTCAGCCACGACATGTCGGCGATCCTACGGCTCACCGAGGAGGCGATCGTGCTTGAGCGGGGTCAGATCGCGCTCCGGGCGCCGTCCGAAGAGGCGGTCGACTTTTACATGGCCTCGGGGATGGCCGAAGCAGGACAGCGGACTTGGTCAGCGGACGAACCGGGACTTGCCGCGGCCCGTCCATTTCGGCCGCTGGCTCTACGAGTGATGGACGACTCCGAGCGGCCGGCGACCCGGGTAGTTGCCTCCGACTCCTTCACCATAGAGTTCGAATACGAGCTGGAGCAGGACATTCAGGGCCTGCGGGTGGGGGTGTATCTGTTCACCGGCCGGGGCGAGCCGGTCTTCACCACCTTCGACACCGACGATCCACAGGTCTACGACCGAATGGGAGTCCGTCCCGCCGGCCGCTACCGCAGTCGCTGCCGGATTCCGGCCGATTTACTGAACGAGGGTCGGTTTGTGCTCGGTGTGAACGCCAGCGTGTTTCGGGTGCGGTCTTTCTTCACAGAGGAACACGCGCTGAGTTTCACAGTGGACGGCACAGGAGCTCCGGGCAGCCAGTGGGCGGAGCCCAGGCGCGGGCCGGTACGCCCGGCGCTGGCCTGGGAGATCGCCGAGGCGGTAGCGTGAGCGGGTGGCGCTCCGCCACGAAGGGCGGGCTGTCGCGCCTGCCGTGGACGGCGGAGCTTTATCAGCGCGTGTGGGCCGACAGGACGGTTCCAACCGGTGGCTACAGCCTCGATCGGCTGGCAGAACGCCTCCCCGGCTGGGTGGAGGCGGTAACCCGGGCTCGGCAAGAACGCGAGCCAGATCCGCTTCGCAGCGGAGTCGGAGCAATCCAACCCCGACGGCTCCTGGTGTTCGGTTACATCCAGTGGTGGCTCGAATACGCAGTAGCCCTTGCGCTGCTGTTGCGGGCCGAGGGTCACGCGGTCGACCTTGCCTTCCTTCCCTACCGCCGCTGGCATGTGGACCCGCACCCCTTCGACCTGCGTCGGCAGCGGGCCTACCTGCGACGCGCTCTGCAGCCGCTGATGGCCGAGGTCGGGTTAGTCTCGCTCGGTTCGCAAGCGGACCGGCTTCCCCAGGCGCTCGCTGGGGAGGTGGAGGCCCAGAGCCGCCTGGACGTGCAGTACACGTTGCAGCGCGAAGAGATCGATTGGGAGGCCGATGGTGAGGCGGCCCAGCTGCTCGCGTTGCGCCGGGACCGAAATTGCAACGCAGCCGTGGTTTCGCTGCGGCTGCTGCGAGATAACCGCTACGACGCGGTGATTATCCCCAACGGCAGCATTCTGGAGTTCGGCGCCTGGTACCGCACGGCGCGTTTCCTGAGAACGCGAACGGTCACCTATGAGTTTGGCGAACGCCGGCAGCACTTGTGGCTCGCCCAGGACGCGGAGGTGATGCGGCTCCCGACCGATGGGTTGTGGACGGCGCGCGGTGCCCAGCCGCTAGATCAACATCAGTTGGACAGGCTGGAGGAGCTCTACCGGGCCCGCCGCGGCGGCAGAAGTTGGACCCATTTTGTGCGCCAGTGGCAGCGGTCGGAAAGCGCGGGCGCCCAGGCCACGCGACAGCGGCTTGGCCTGGTGGCGGGCAAGCCGGTGGTCCTGCTGTGCACCAATGTGGTTGGCGACAGCCTGGCGCTCGACCGCCAGGTGTTCACTCGCGGCATGGCCGATTGGCTGGCGGAGACCGTCCGGGCGCTCGGCGCCCGTGCGGATGTGCAGCTCGTCGTGCGAGTCCATCCGGGCGAGATGCTGGGCGCCGGGCACCCCTCGGTTGAGATCGTGCGTCAGGTCCTGCCCAAGCTGCCGCCTCAAGTCGCGGTGATCCCGCCCGACTCGGAGATCAATACCTACGACCTGATCGAACTGGCCCACCTCGGACTGGTGTATACGACCACGGTTGGGCTGGAGATGGCGATGTACGGGGTGCCGGTGGTGGTCGCAGGGTACACCCACTATAGGGGCAAAGGCTTCACGATCGATCCAGCCTCGATGCAGGAGTACCTTGACCAACTCGACAGGCTACTTCGCGAGCCGCTCGGCCGCGTGCTCCCGCGGGAACAGGTGGACCTGGCCTGGCGATATGCGTACCGGTTCTTCTTCGAATATCCCTTCCCGTTCCCATGGCACCTAATTTCCTTCTGGGAGGATTTGGCCGACCGCCCGCTGGAAGCTGTCGTTGCGGGCGGGGGTTCAGAGCACTATGCGCGCACGCTGCGCGCCCTCGCCGGCGAGCCGGTCGACTGGTCGTCGGGAGCGAAGTCAAGAGATGAGGGCGTCGAGCATTTGGCGACCGTAGTCGGCGCGATGCAGGTCGGGCGATGACGCTGGAAGTCGGGGTCAAGGATCAGGTCCGCAAGTTCTATGAGGCGGTTGGCTGGCAGCAGATTGGAAAAGGGCTGTACCAGAACGCCCGCTACGAGGACCTGCGGCCGGTCTCCCGCGAGTATCTGCATCGCTGTCATCTGAGGGTGGCCCACTACCTTCCCGCGGAAGGCGAATACCTGCTTGATGCTGGCTCGGGTCCGATCCAGTATCCCGAGTACCTGGAGTATTCCAGAGGCTTTCGATATCGAGTGTGCCTGGACATCTCCCGGCTGGCACTGACGGAAGCTCGGGAGCGCCTCGGTGCGCATGGCCTATGCGTGCTCGGCGATGTGGCTCGTCTGCCGTTTGAGACTGGGGCGTTTGCCGGTCTGGTGTCGTTGCACACGATCCACCATCTTCCTGCAGACGAGCATGAGGTCGCCGTCCGAGGCTTTTACCGGAGCCTGCAGTCCGGCGGTCGAGCGGTGGTGGTCTACAGCTGGGGAGAGCGGTCGGGGTTGATGCGGCTCGCCGCACCGCTAGTGCACTTGGCATCTGGGGTCCGTCGCCTATTCCGTCGGTTGCGAGGCAGCGTGCCTCGACTGAAAGGGCCGGGGGAAGCCGAGCGATTGCTGGCGCAGCCTGGGACCTACACCTTTCGGCACGATTACGAGTGGTTTCAGCGGACCCTGGGAGATCTGGCCGGCTTTGAGATCCGGGTGTGGCGGTCGGTGAGCACAGAATTCCTGAGAGCGTTCATTCACCCGAAACTGCTGGGCGGCCCATTGCTCAAGCTGCTGTACTGGCTGGAGGAGCGGCTGCCCCACTTCCTGGGCCGCCACGGCCAGTATCCGATGGTCCTGTTCCAGAAAGATGGGCCCAGCCGTGTGAATGGGAGGGGACGAGGCGAATGAATTGGAGCGAGACGGTGGTGCTGGTGACCGGCGGCAGCGGCTCCTTCGGCCGAAAGTTCGTTGAGCTGATGCTGGCGGATTACGGACCGGAGAAGCTGATCGTCTTCAGCCGAGACGAGCTCAAGCAGCACGAGATGCGCGAGGCCGG
>CAYHJH010000217.1:0-3438 GCA_964356605.1 uncultured Anaerolineaceae bacterium | reverse complement strand
TGTGCAAGCTCGTCCGCTGGGCGACCAAAGAACAGGGCGCCGAGATCGGCGCCCATGGCTAGGGCGGCCTCAATCCTAGACCGCAATGTCTCGCCGCTGAAACCCATACAAGGCGACGAGCAACAAGACAACGACCAGCCCGGCGAGCAGTGCGGAATTGCCCAGACGTAGGCCCTCTCTGAGCGTCGCGCCGCCGTCGTAATAGAACCAGGGGCTGACCTTGCGAAGTTCCTCTGGGAGGTCCGCGATAGGCGCCAGCGTATTGATCAGGAAGGTGATCGCTGCCAATCCAGCGCCAATCCCAGCCGCAGACCCCCGGCGCAGCCCAACTCCCGTCAGAGCCAGCGTGAACGTGCCAAACAGCACTGTTAGCAAACCAAGGTTGAGCGTCGCCGCACCGACTTTCCATGGCTCAATCTTCACGTCTACAAGCATCGCGCCAAGGATTATGCCTACAAATCCAGCCAACACTGCGACCGCAGTGAAGGCCAAGACGGCAACGAACTTTTCAGCCAGGACCCGCCAGCGGGGAATCGGGTGCGCAAGCAGCAGGTCCAGCGTCCCGCTGTCCTCTTCACCCCCGATTGCGCCAGCCCCGTAGACGATCGCGAAGGCCAGGGTGAGCATGGGCAGGAAGAAGGTAAATAGCTCCACGGACAGGTAACCTTCAATTGTGGAGAAGGTGGCAGCTTCGCCGACCAGCGCCGAGAACGTCGGGGGCAGATTGCTTAAGTACTGCTCCAAGGCCTCGGCACTTTCCTGAATCACCGGGTAGAGGCTGACCATCCAGAGGTTCATCAACAGGAGCGAGATCGACCACCAGATCAGTCCCCGCCGCATGTCATAGAGGGTCTTTCCAAAGACACTAGCGAGCATCTTGCACCTCCCCTGCATAGAAGCTCAGGAAGACCTCTTCCAGGCTGGGCTCGTGGCTGATCACGTTGTGAACGGTGTGCTGGGCGGCGGCCTTGAAGATTGAATCCAGCGGTCCTTGCACGGTGAAGATCAGGCGCCGATCCGTCACCTGCACATCGCGAACGCCGGGAATGCCCTCGAACTCCTCGGCCGGGACATGGTCGTCAAACTGAATCTCGATCCGGCGCAAGGCCTTCGCCTTCAAGCTGTTGATCTCTTCGACCGCAACGAGCTTGCCTTCCCGGATGATCGCCACCCGGTCGCAGGTGCGCTCGACCTCCGGCAGGTTGTGAGAAGACAGGAAGATCGTCGTGCCGGCCGCTCGCATCTCAACCAGGATCTGGTAGAAGCTTTGCTGCACCAGCGGATCCAACCCTCCGCTGGCCTCATCCAAGAGGAGCAGTTCCGGCCGAGACATCAACGCCAGGATCAAGCCCAGCTTGCGCTTGTTGCCACTGGAGTAGGCCCGGGCCGTCCGCGTGAGGTCGAAATCGAGCCGTTCGGCCAGCTCCCGCACCCAGGCCATGTCCACCCCGCCCCGCAGCGCGGAGAAGTGGCGCACGGTCTGTTCTCCCGTTAGTTTCGGATATAGAGCCAGCTCACCGGGCACATACCCTACCCGGCGATGGGCTTCGATCGACTGGGCCTGGCAGTCCAGACCAAAGATCGTGGCCCGACCGGACGTGGGGCGGATCAGGTCGAGCAGCAAGCGGATCGTGGTGGTCTTCCCGGCCCCATTCGGGCCGAGGTAGCCGAAGACCTCCCCTGCGTGGACCTCGAGATCGAGGTCGACCACACCGCGGTGCTTACCGTAGGACTTACTCAGTTTCTCAAGGCGGATCGCTTCCGACATAGGCGCCTTCCTTCTTTTGATGAGGGATCATTTTGGAAGAGCAATGTATTCTATGCCAAAAAAGTTATTTAGGCAACCCTAATTTTCTGCGCAGGCGGCTCGGCGCCTTGGAACCTCATCGATCCCGCCGCTCTGGGTCCAATTCTGCTCTCAGGATCTGGAGCTCCGCGTTGGTCGGGGGTTCCAGGCGGTGGAGTTCTCTATCCACCCCTAACGACCATCCCACTTGCTCCTGGATCTGGCTGACCTCCACACCGGGGTAAAGGCTTTCAAGGACCATCTCCCTGGTCGAAGGCTCGAATCCGAAAGTCGCTTGGTCGGTTATCACCTGGGTCGGCCCCGAGCCGAGCAATCCGAGCCGCTCCCGCCCTCCTGGGCCATCGAGGAAACCGGGGCTGGATCGAAAGTCCAGCTTCTCGACGAACGTCCGTTTGCTCAGGGGAGTAATCACAATGTAGCGTCCGGCGTTTGAGGCGATTTCACAGGCACCGCCACTTCCGGGGAGACGCACCTTCGGGTAGTCATAGCCGCCAATGACGGTCGTGTTCAGGTTTCCGTAGCGGTCGATCTGGGCCGCGCCAAGCATCGCCACATCCACCCGCCCGCCCTGCAGGTAAAACAGAAACAGGTCGGCCATGGAAGCAACCATCCGGGCCCCGCTGACCAGTGCGGGATCCCCAATCGAAAGCGGCTGGCGCGCCGGGCGGGCGCCGAATGCGCCGCTCTCATAGATCAGCTCGAGCTCAGGTGCCACCGTCCGCCGGGCAAGGTTGCATGCCAGGTTCGGCAACCCGACTCCCACCAGCACGGTGCGCGCACCGGCCAGGGCCCGTGCCGCCGCGACAATCATCATCTCTTGCGAGGTGGGCAAGATCATCTGCGGCAAAGAATCCTTGCGCTGCAGACTCCGCATCCTGTGGCCGATTGGCAGAGCATTCTCAAGCGTAGGCTCCGTAGTTCACTGGGGCGGCCAAGGCCTCCTGCGGGCGAAGCGCGTCCCAACGAGAAACCGGGATCTTGGCCACATAGGCCCGCCGGTCCTCGACCCCGTACACCCACTTATCCAACCAGCGAAGAACTTCACCATGGTCGCGCGAGATCTGGTCCCACTCCCGATAGAACTGGTTGTCACGATCCCAGTACCCCTGCAAATACGACGGATGGGCACCCATCGGTTCGTGTACCACCGCCTGAACAACCTCGCTGGGAAGCAAGGTCCGATTCGGGTCGCTGCGGACCACTGCCGGGTCCACGATCTCTTCCGCCACAACGACCACATGCCTGGCCGCGAGGGCTGCCTCCTTCTGGGCGCCGACGATCCCCCACGCCTGCGAATTCCCCTCCGGATCCGCACGCTGGACGTGCACGATCGCCAGATCGGGTTGGAGCGGTGGCACGACCGCGATCCGTTCGCCACCGTATGGGTCGGTCACGAACTGGATTCTCGGATTAACTTCCGGCAGATCGGAGCCGGCGAAAGAACGCAGCGGGAAGAACGGCAGTCGGCTGGCGCCGGCCAGGTAGCGGGCAATCATCCCGAAGTGGGTGTACTCCTCCAGTTCGAGCAGATGCGGGATGCAGTCTTCGACCGCCCGTCGAATGCAGCGCAGCGACCCAACTCC
The DNA here is from genome assembly GCA_964356605.1 of uncultured Anaerolineaceae bacterium. Classification (GTDB taxonomy): domain Bacteria; phylum Chloroflexota; class Anaerolineae; order Anaerolineales; family E44-bin32; genus JADFRG01. The sequence continues at coordinate 48 of CAYHJH010000217.1, read as the reverse complement.
CGGATTCCCCGAATACGAGAACACGAGCTTCCTTGCGCAGCCCGCGGC
>CAYHJH010000216.1:0-3444 GCA_964356605.1 uncultured Anaerolineaceae bacterium | reverse complement strand
TGGACCAGCTTGGCCGGTTCGAAGAGGCCGGCGTGCAGCGCATCATGCTGCAGTGGCTGGACTTGGATGATTTGGAAGGGTTAGAGGCCCTGGCAAGGACAGTTCTGGGCTAGCGGACCGTGCGACGAAGCGATCAGCGCACGATCAGTACCGGGCAGGAAAGCTTTTCCAACGTCTCCCCCAGCGGTCGGCCGTGAAGCAAGGGACTCTCCGCCGGCAGGACCAGGACGCAGCGTTCCGGAGTCCGGATCATCTCGGCCAGCGTCTGGATCCCGACATCCAAGAGCCATCGATAGCGGACTTCGAGTCCAAGCGGCCGCAGGCGCGCTGCGATTTCGCTCTGCCGCAGTCGAGCCAGTTCGGCGTCCCGCGCCAGGATCCCCACTGCCAGGTATCCACCCGTGCTCCTGGCCAGGCTGATGGCGCTATCCAAAGCACGGTCCGCCATCGCCGAACCATCATGAATCACGAGCAGGGTCGGCTGCAGCCGCAGCCCTTCTTCCACGACCAGAGTCCGCCGCAGACCGGAGGCCAACACCGCTTCTACGCTGGAGCCTGATCGCCGTCGAGACGACCAACCGGTCCGGCCCATGACCACCAAATCGACCTGCGAGGCCGCCTCTACAAGCTGCGCCCCGATCGATCCGCGCGAAACCCGAAATGACCAACGCACCTGCCTCCGGCGCGCGGCCGTGGCCAGCGCCTTCTCGGCCCGCAGCGCCTGACCATGCAGATCACGCTCGATCCGCCGCAGGTCAATCTCCCGAAGGCGGGCACTGGTGTGGCCGACTTCGCGAGTCACCGGCAGGCCCGCCATACGGACCAGATTGACGTCCTCCACAAACACTCCGACCAGCTCCGCGCTCAAGTCCGCGGCCAGTTCCACTGCGGCCTGCAAGGCCGAAAGGCTGTGGGGTGAAGCGTCCAGCGCGACCAGGATGCGCCTGATCTGCTCAGCCTCGGTCATGCCCTTCTAACCTACAACCCGACATCGTCGGCGATCTCTTCCTGGTCCCGGTCGCCTCTGCTGGAAGGGTTGCCTTCCTCCCGGTCAGCGTCTGTTTCGGTGGCCGCGCGCTCCTCGGCCCACTTGGTCAGCCGGGCTTGCACCAGAGCGTTAATCGTCCCTTCCGGATAGTTTCCTTCTCCATCCAGCTCTCCAACCGGCAGTCCGGTCATCAGCTCGATCCCTTGATCGACCGTTTCGATCGGATAGACGTGAAACTTCCCTTCCGCCACGGCTCGCACGACTTCGTCCCTCAGCATCAGGTGCTGGACGTTCGACGCCGGGATCAGGACACCGTGTTCTCCGGTCAGCCCGCGCACCTTACAGATATCAAAGAACCCTTCGATCTTCTCATTCACTCCGCCGATGGATTGCACCCGCCCGTGCTGATTGATGGATCCGGTCACGGCCAGAGACTGCCGGATCGGCACGTCCGCGATCGCCGAGAGCAGCGCGTACAACTCGGCCGAGGAGGCGCTGTCGCCCTCGACCCCGGCGTAGGTTTGCTCAAAAACCAGGCTGGCTGCCAGTGAGAGCGGACGCCCGGTCGCATAGCGCGAACCCAGGAAGGAATTCAAGATCAGGACTCCCTTGGAGTGGATCGGCCCACCAAGTTCAACTTCACGCTCAATATCAATCACCTCTCCCTTGCCCATCCACACCCGGGCGGTGATGCGGCTGGGGTAACCGAAGCTGAAATCTCCGAACTGGATTACCGACAAGCCGTTCACTTGGCCGGTCTGAGCGCTCTCGGTATCAATCAGGACTGTCTTGCGGTGAATCTGCTCTTGAAACCGTTCTCGCAAGAGATCCGCTCGGTAGATTTGTGCATCCACAGCCTTGGTGATGTGTTCGCCGGTCAACAGCTTGTGTCCAGCCACCCCGGCCAAGTAATCCGCCTCACGCATCAAGTCGGTGATCAAATTCATCTGGGTCGAGAGCTTTTGACCATCGCCGACGATCCGGGAACTGTGCTCAATGACCCGAGCCACCGCGCTGGGTTCCAGTGGCTTCAGCCCGTTCGCTTTTGCCAGGCTTCCGATCAGCCGGGCGTAGAGCATCTGATTCTCACCATCCCGGTCCATCCGGTCATCGAAATCGGAGGCGACCCGAAAGAGCTCACGACTTTCAGGATCAAACTCCTCGAGCAGGTGATAGAGCATCGGCTCGCCCAGCAAGGCCACCTTCACCTGGATCGGGATCGGCTGTGGGTCGAGCGAGATCGTGCTGATGAAGCTCTGGATCTGGCCGGGAGTTTCAATCTTTATCTGCTCTGAGCGGAGAGCGCGCTTGAGACCTTCCCACGCAAACGGCTCCTGCAGGAGCTTGCGCGCGTCCACGATCAGATAGCCTCCGTTGGCACGGTGCAGCGCGCCGGACTTGATGAGATTGAAGTCCGTGATCAAAGCCCCCATCTGGGCGGTGTATTCCACCCGACCCAATAGGTTCTGATAGGTCGGGTTGTCTTCATGGACCACTGGCGCTCCTTCGGAGCGGCTGTGATCGACGAGCAGATTCACCCGGTAACGCCGGAGGGATGGCCGCGCGGGCAACGCTCCCAACAGGCCTCTAGCGCCGAGCGCCTCCCCCAACTGGGACTGGTCGCCCTCGTCTATGATCTCGCGCACATTCCGCACGACGTCCTGCTGAACCGACTTCAGATGCCCTTGGACCTCCGCAAGATCCTCATACTTTACGGTCAGATCCCGAATCAGTGCCCCCACCGCGATATCGGCCGTTTCTTGATTCAACCCCACGAGCTGCTCACGCAGTTCTCGCTGCCAGCGGGGGACGTTCATTAGCAGCTTCTGCAGTTCCTCTTGAAGCTCGGCGATGTCCTTTTCAAGCTGCGATCGTCGCTCTTCTGGCAGCCCCTGGAACTCTTCGGGAGAGATCACCTCACCATCCCGCGCCGGAGCGATGGCCAGTCCAGCGGGCGTTCTCAGGACGGATAGCTCCCGTGCTTGGGCCTCCTTCCTGAGTCCCTCCAGCGCCGCCTCCTGCCGCTCGTTGAGTGATTCCTGGACCTCGTGCATCCGGGCACGGTATTCCTCGCTCTCAAAGGTGACCGGCAACACATCTTTCAGGTCTTCCACGAACTGGTCCATGTCCTGCCGGAACTCGCTCCCCTTCCCCGGTGGCAGCCGGAGGGCTCGTGGCATGCTCGGCTGATCAAAGTTGTGCACGTAACACCAGTCGGAGGGAACTGGCCCCTTGGCGGCTGCATCCACGAATGTCTTGCGTACCAGGTTCCCTTTACCAATTCCCGCCGGACCGATCGCGAAGATGTTGTAGCCCTTCTGGCGGATGCCAACGCCAAACTGCATGGCCTCGATCGCTCTGGGTTGCCCGATGAAATCACCCAGATGCTCAAGCTCTTCTGTCGTCTTGAACTCAAATCGATCGGGATCGCAACGCTGGCACAGGTCGGCTGGCTC
>CAYHJH010000215.1:0-3448 GCA_964356605.1 uncultured Anaerolineaceae bacterium | reverse complement strand
CCGCCAGGAGTGACATCGCCAACCCGATCAGCAGCAACCAGATCGTTCGCATTGTCTCGGGCTCAGGTGTCCAATCCGGCGTGCCTGCCTTGGAAGTGGTAGAGGTCGGCATCACCGAAGGGAGTCACCGCCTCCTCTGAAAAGTTATCCCTGAGCCAGGCCAAGGCTGGGTGCTGCGGAACGCCCAAGGCTGCGTAGTCCTCGATTTCTCGGCGGAAAATTACAAACCAAACCCCATCGCTGTCGCCAATTGCAGTCGGTGCATCCGCCTGAGCCATCAAACCGAGCACTTCCTGGGTGGCCGGGGCCAGCGTATCCGAGCCTGATCCGGGTGGGTCTGCCAGGTAGGCTTGATCCAGCTCGGGCGCATAGTAGGTGGCAGGGAAGGCCGTGAGCTTGTTGCTGTGCAGAACGGTCTCACCTTCTGTTTTGTGCTCGCCAATGTAAGCAACAATCTGATCATATGGCGCGTAGGGGAATCCGCGGTATGTCCAATAGCTGAACAGCCCAACACCGAAACTTAGCGCCACTGCCGCGACTGCGGTCCAGCGGAATTTCTGTGGAAGCTGCTCTCCACCCAGCACCCAGGCCAGCCCGAATAAGAACGCCACTCCGGCAGGCAGCATCGCCCGGTCCAGGTAGACCGGATACCGCTGTGAAACGACAAACATGAGCAGGAGGGGAGCGAACGCCAGGTAAGCAGACCACCCCGCGATCGCAGTGTTGGGATTATCCGAGCTTCTGCCCTTTAGCAGCGCCCACCCACCGAGTCCGATCACCAGCACCTGGGAGAACAGGACGATCGGCAGTGCCCAGGTTGCGAGCGGCGAGCCTCCGAGATACATAACCAGAGTTCGAACGAGGTCCGCTGGGCCTGGAATCGGGATCCAGTAGGCCTGGCCGATCCGGGCAATTTGGGTAGGCAGTCGGAGCAGCCATGGCGCGTAGAGGACCAGTGCCAGTACACCAGCCAACAGCGTCGCTCGGACTGCGTTCCACTTTCGCAAGTAGAGCGGGATTAAGGCCAGGGGGATTAGAAACATCGCCGCCAGCGCGTGGGTGTACTGAGCGGCCGCGGCAAGCGCAGCGAACCCGACCCAGCGCCACCAATTGCCTCTCGTGATCGCCGCCCAGAAGAGAGCTGCCGCCGAGATGAGTTCCAGCGCCAGCAGCCCGTACATCCGGACCTCCTGGGCATAGTGCACCTGAAATGGCGACAGGGCCAACAGCCATCCAACCCAGGCGGCCAGGCGGGCACCAAGGCTTGCCCGAGCAAAGACGTAACCAACCACGACCAGAACCATCCCAATGATGAATGAAAGTGTCCGCATCGCCAGTGGGCCGGTTCCAAAGGCCCGGCCCCAGGCCCAGAGGAGTGTGTAGTAACCGAGTGGATGCACGTCTGCCGCAATCCCCTCGTCGGTGGTGAGCGTTGCCGCGACCATCGCGGCGGGCCCTTTCAAGGAGAGCAGCACCGCAATAGCTTCGTCGTACCACAGCGGCTTGCTGGCCAGCCCTGGCATGCGCACAAGCAGCGCCGCGACCAGTATGGGGATCCAGGCGGGCAGCGCGATGCGCTTAAGGTGCCTATCAGCAGACCCTGGGAGCACGACCTGGGTTGCGGGCTCCGGTGTCATGGAAGCCGGTAGAGGATGTAGGCGTCCCCGAAGGTTTGCTCAGGAACCAAGCGATCCGCGAGAAACCGCTCCAGTTCCTTCCAATCCTCCGGAACCAACGGATCGAATCCAGCATCGCGAATTGCCTCGGCCCCCAGGCGGTAGAAAAGAATGTGGGTAACCCCCTCCTCCCGCCAGCGCGCGGAAATTGCCTCGGCGTCGAACCCATGCTGCCTTTCATGCCACCATCGATCCATCAGCGCATCGGGCTCACAGACCGTCGCAGCCGAGCAGTAGTAGCTGCGCGGCTCCCAAAGAAACCGGACCCGACTTCCATCTGGCAGCGACCGAATCGCGTGCATGGCCGCGGCATGTTGCCCGAGCTTGCCCTCCAGGTAGTTTTCTACCGACTCTGAGCCAGTAACAACTCGGGCCGGGGAGGCGGCCGCGAACTCGATGGCAGCCTGCCCGGCGGTGATTGCAAATGAGAACACAAGCAGGCCGCCGATGATGAACCTCGCCGAGCGGCCTCGCCTCCCAAGCGACCCGAGCCCGTCAAAACCTGCCGCGGCCAGAATGGCAAGCTGAGGGAGGATCGGAAATAAGAGACGGGACTGGATCAGCAGCCGCGAATATCCCAATTCCACCAACCAGCCGAGATAGGCAGTCAGACACAGTGCAAGAAGAGCTCGAAATGTCTTGCTTCCCTGCTGCGATTTGGTGCGCAGACGGAGCAGCGCCAGCGGAACGAGTGCCAGCAAGAGTGGGCCCAGGGTTGCGCCGTAGGAGGGGTGTCCCTCGTAATAGCCGCCTTCAACTCCCCACACCGTCGCCTCCCAGGGCGCCAGCAACAGCTGACCAATATCAAGCCCGGTGCCGGCGCGGCTGTACCATATGGCCCGGTGCGCATCCCAAAACTTGCCTGGGAAAAAGAATGGGTAGAACGGATTCGCGCTGAGGAGCTGGTTCTTGAGCAAGAACGGGAGTGCGAAGACTCCAACAGATCCAACGAAGATGGCGACCTCGGCCAGCGAGCGGCGTCGTAGGTATGCCACCAACACGAGACCCAACACTAGCCAGACCGCTGTGTATTTTGTGTTGACGGCGAGAGCCGCCAGGAACCCCGCCAGGACGATTCGTAAGACTCGCCCCGCCCGAGCCGATCCGTCCGGCTGGCCGGTGTCCCCTGTGCCGCCAGCGAGCTCCAATCCATCTCCAGAGGTCAGCACGATGAAACTGGCCAGGCCGGCAAAGGCAGCCATCCATTCGACGTACGCCCAGCCTGCCAGCAAGTGGGCTGACGGCACACCGATCATAATGGCCGCGGCGAGCCAACTCCGGCCCGACCCGATTTGCTTGAGAACTGCGGGGAGGAGCGAGAGAGTGAGCAGGACGAACATCAGGTGGATGAGCTGGGAAAGCCGATCTCCTGTGAGCAGCATCCCCCAAAGGAAGAGCATCGACCCGGCCTGGGGGAATCCTAAGTAGGGAAGGTCAAGGTCGTGATGCAACCTCCCTGCCTCGAGGTAAAGCTTTGGACCGGTGAGATGGTAAACGAGCGAATCCCATGCCGTTGGCGGAGCCAGCGCTCGGAGCCCTGCCATGACCAGGAGGCCGAGAACGAACGCGGCAAGCCATCGGTTGGTTCGCCCGACCGGTAGCCGGGGCATCCCGTCTCGCACCGCTCGCGCGAAGCGAGGAAGACCCAGCGGAAGCGAGATGACCACGATCGCCCACGCCACGACCGGTTTGTAGAGACCGACTGCTCCCAAGGCAAGGACCAGATAGGCCAGGGTAGCCAGGCCGGCTCCGGCCTGCAAGGCAATTCGCGG
>CAYHJH010000214.1:0-3453 GCA_964356605.1 uncultured Anaerolineaceae bacterium | reverse complement strand
GCTCTTCATCGACCGGGCCACCCGGCTGTGGAAGCCCGAGCCGGAGGAAGAGCAGGCCGCCTCCGCGGCGGTCTAGAGCAGCGCCCCCGTTTCAGGTTCTCGAAATCCTCCTCTTTAGCCCGATAGGCGTCCTATTGGTTTTTCCCAATAGCAGACAAGCCTCCTCCTTACTCTTTGAGGCTGTCTCTGATCTGTCGCTGTCGGCGTGTCCCCATTAGCCGCGCTAGCTCACGCATCACAATCTCTGCCCTTGGCCCAGCCAATGCAAGTCTGTATACCGTCTTACGACCAGCTATGGGTTTTCTTTTTCCGTACCCCACCCCCATTAGTCTAGCCGCCTTCGCGATGATGTCTTCATCTGTCATTTGGCATTCGATTCGCGCCACACCATTCTTCTTGCCTTTGAAGAATGACCCCTCCCCATCTAACAGTGCAGCCAACCAATTCAAATCCGTATCCGACGGAGGCCATGGCGTAAAGGGGTTGCGCTTCATATCCCAACCCTACCACGAAAATTGGTATGCTACAAGAAATCCAAAGATATGACCAACTTGCTTGGTGGTTACACAGTGATTGGTGTCTACTCGCCTTTCTTAGTGTAGTTAGCGACTTTGCTGTTCTGGCTCGCGTCTTCAAAACGAAGCTCCACTCATTCAGAAGCAGCTTGGCAAATTCGAGCGGGGTGGAGTCCTCGTGAGCCACACAGTGGGGCAGCGAGCGAATTGAATCCCGGTGATCAGATGATGTATGATGTGTTGAAAGATGTCGGTTTCATTCCGGACGGCTGTCATTCGGGTGCCTACGCATGACCCATTGGCTTTGAAGCACGCGTTCCAGAAGCGGCCCGACCTGCTCAGCAGTCGGGCCTTTTTGTTCGACACCTTATTGAGATCAGGAGGATTTCATGCTCACGATTAGCGCCATCAAGGCCGACGTCGGAAGCATTGGCGGCCATACGAGGCCGTCTGGGGAAATGCTTGAAATAGCTCACGAAGGGCTAGCGACGGCACACAAGCAAGGGCTCATCACCGGCTTCGACGTCACCCACACCGGCGATGACATCTGTCTGCTGATGGTCCACCGGAACGGCAGCAGCGCGCCCGAGATCCACAATCTGGCCTGGAGCATCTTCCTGGAGGCGACTGCCGTCGCCAAGCAGCAGGGGCTGTACGGCGCCGGACAAGACCTCTTGAAGGACGCCCCTTCTGGCAACGTCCGCGGCGCCGGCCCCGGCGCGGCCGAGATCAGCTTCGACCCCGAGGCCAAGGAGCGGCCGGCCGAGCCGTTCCTGGTGTTCACCGCCGACAAATGCGGCCCGGGCGCCTTCAACTTCCCGCTCTGGGCGGTCTTCACCAGCCCGCTGTACTGCGCCGGCCTGATGCTCCCGAGCATGAAGGTTGGTTTTCGCTTCACGGTCATCGACATGGAGCACGCCGGCGAAGACAGAGTCATCAACCTCGACGCTCCCGAACAGCACATCGACCTGGCCATCCTGCTGCGCGACGAGAACCGCTTCGGCATCCAGGCTATCCACCATCGCAAGTACCCGGATCAACAGGTGGTCGCCGTCTCGACCGACCGCCTGCACACCATCGCCGGTGAGTACAAAGGCAAGGACGATCCGGTCGCCCTCGTCCGCACTCAAGGCGTCTTCCCGGCGCCCGAGGAGATCGTGAGCCCGTACTTCGTAGCCCACTTCGTCGCCGGCGACGCCCGCGGAAGCCACCACATGCCGCTGATGCCAGCCGCCATCAACACCCCGATCACGGGGGCCTATTGCCTTCCTCTGGTCTCGTGTAAGGCCTACTCCGTAACGAAGGAAGGTCTGCTCTCACAAGGCGTGGATATGTTCGGCAACCCGGTGTGGGACCACACTCGCCTCAAGGCCCAACGCAAGGCGGAGGAGCTGCGGCAGCAGGGCTTCGTCGGTCCGGCAATGCTACCGATTCAAGAACTGGAGTACAGCGCCTTTCGCAACTCGCTCGCCGAGCTGGAGGCGAAGTTTGCTGTTCGAGCACGCGCTGGCGCAATGGCGGAGAGTGAAGACGAGAAACCCAAGGCATAAGTGACGCTGGCGATGAGCGACTGAAGCCTGCTCCTTAACTTGGCACCCCTGCCCCGCTGACAACGCGAGCCCTGGGCCCGATCACGACCTAGATCGGGCCCTTCCTTATTAAGTGCCGGACTGCTATCGGCAAAATCAGAGAGCTCTCAGAGCGCCCAGTTATAATGCGCCGTTTCTTCCCAATGGCTGGGACGCATCAGGGACCCAGACTATCCGATGGCGCAACCCCCAGGCATCGATGTCTCTCGCTGGCAAGGCCAAATCGACTGGCAGGCGGTCAAATCGGCCGGGATCGCCTTTGCCTCGATCCGGGCCACCATCGGCGATTTCTACACCGACGACCGCTTTGCGCAGAACTGGCAAGGCGCCCGCGCTGCCGGGATATTTCGCTGCGCCTACCACGTGCTTCGGCCCGATATCGACGCTACCGCCCAAATCGCACACTTCGCAAGTGTCGTCGGCGAATCGGGCGACCTTCCGCACGTGCTCGACGTCGAGCTCACAGGAAACCAGCCAGACCGGGTGATCCGCGAGCGCACCCTCGCCTCCCTGCAAGAGATCGAAGCCCGTTTTGGCCGCAAGCCGCTGGTCTACACCGCCGACTGGTTCTGGACCCCGCACATCGGCGCGCAGCCGTGGGTTGCCGACTACGACCTCTGGGTCGCCCACTACTACTGGCCGACCGTGCCGACGCCCAAGATTCCGGCCGGCTGGATGAGCTGGCGCATCTGGCAGCACTCCAACCGCGGCCAGGTCGCCGGGATCCCGGCCCGAGTGGACCTCGATTGGTTTGGTGGAACGATGGAAGATCTGATTGCCTATTCCGGCGGCGACACCGGCCCGCCACAGCCGCCCGATCTCGAAAAGCGGGTGGACAACCTCGAGCGATGGGCCGTTGACTTAGACGCCTGGGCCCGAGGCAAAGGGTACGATGGCGTGGGGCCTATAGGGACAGAGTAGCAAGGCTCAATTAGGTATCCGTAGATCGCTCCCAGGACGGTTGCTAAAGAAGCCTCGACCTTACCTCTCAGAGCCAATCTAAGAATTCTTCGACCTCCACATTGGCTAGCTTCAGAATACTCTGTAGAGTGCCGCGAGGAATCTCCTTCTTCCCGATTGGAACTACAGTTACATCCGTCCCTCCCAACTTGCGTGCCCTTTTCAGCGTTTGATGACTTTCCTTTGATTTCCTTGCTATTTCAAAGCCTCCTCTCAGCAGAGCATTGACAATCTCGACACTCGTAAGTGGAGGGAGCTTGCTCATACGTGAGCATGCTGCAACCTGATGACAGTGGGCCGAACTTTGCTGCCTGCTGGGAATTTCGCCTTCCGTACTTCCAGGCTCGCAGGTTCATAAGCATAAATGGGCACGCCCTTCTCATCCAAGA